>CACZNT010000017.1 GCA_902782635.1 uncultured Coriobacteriaceae bacterium | reverse complement strand
GGGTTGCCGAACATGATGCCGATCTTCTCGCGCAGCTGGTTGATGAAGATGCAGGTCGTGTTCGACTTGGAGAGCGAGCCCGCGAGCTTGCGCAGGGCCGAGCTCATGAGGCGCGCCTGCAGGCCCACCGTGGTGTCTCCGATCTCGCCCTCGATCTCCTGGCGCGGCACGAGCGCGGCCACCGAATCGATGACGACGACGTCGATGGCACCCGAGCACACGAGCATGTCGCAGATCTCAAGGGCGTCCTCGCCGGTGTCGGGCTGGGAGATGAGCACCTCGTCGATGTCGACGCCGATGCGCGCGGCATAGCCTGGGTCGAGGGCGTGCTCGGCATCGATGAAGGCGACGACGCCGCCCATCGCCTGGGCTTCGGCGAGGATCTCGAGGGAAAGGGTCGTCTTGCCCGAGGACTCGGGCCCGTAGATCTCAATGATGCGGCCACGGGGCACGCCGCCGATGCCGAGCGCGGCATCCAGCGCCACCGAGCCGGTCGGGATGGCCTGGACCTCGAGGCTGGGCCCGCCATCGCCATAGCGCATGATGGCACCCTTGCCGAAGCGCTTCTCGATGCGCTCCTTGGTCTCCTTGACCATCTTGTCGCGCTCTTCGCCGTACGACTTGCCGTGGATCTCGCGCTCGCTCTTGGATGACTTTGCCATGTTTGCACTCCTTCGGTTTTGCAGCTTCCCCTAGACTAGACGAACACCCGTTCGGCGTCAATCCTGAATACGATTTTGCCTGGAGGCATCTGACACAGATTCGAATGAAACTGACAGGAATCTGCGCAAAACTGTCGCCAATCTAACTGGCGAGCCCGCTAGCAGGGAAAACCAGCCTCAGCGAGAATGCATGGGGACCGCAGGGCCGCTAATCGGCGATGCGGCCCTCCATGAAATCGACAAGCATAGAGAGCGCGACCAGGGCCGTCTTGGCGCGAACCTCGCCGCGATCTCCCGAGAAGAGGTGTCGCTCCGATACCTTGGAGCCCTCTCCGGCGCAGGCAAACCAGACCGTTCCCACGGGCTTGCCGGGCACGGCTCCCCCGGGCCCTGCGATGCCCGTCACGGCCACCGAGGTCGCACAGCCCAGCGCCCGCAGCGCCCCCTCAGCCATCTGCTGAGCGCATTCGGACGACACAGCGCCGACGGAGGCGAGCGTCTCCGAGCTCACGCCGAGCAGCGCCTCCTTGACGGAGCAGGCGTAACTCACCACAGATCCGAGCATGACGTCGGAAGAGCCGGCCACGGCCGTGAGAGCTGCGCTGATGAGGCCGCCCGTGCACGACTCGGCTGTGCCGAGCGTCGTCGAATGCCTGCGTGCGCACTCGAGGGCCTCAGCGGCAGCCTCGCAGAGCTCCTCCCACGAAGGCGCGGCAATGTCGTCTTGAAAGTGGATTTCGCGCAGGCAGGACACCGGATCAGCCCTCGCTCAGGGCCGGCCAGGACTTCACGAGGTAGTCGATGCCCGACCAGGCAGTGAGCGCCATGGCGGCCCACATGCTCGCGTCACCGATGAAGCGGAGCGGTCCCCATGCGAAGCAATCAGGCAGCGCGACACAGAAGAGCAGGACGCAGAGGCCCACCATGGTGGTGGCCGTCTTGGCCTTGCCCAGGTCGCTCGCGGCAACCACCGTCCCCTTCGCGGCGACCACCATGCGCATGCCCGACACGACGAACTCGCGCGCCACCACGACGAGCACCATCCAGCTGGGGACGAGCCCGCATTCCATGAGAAAGACCATGCACATGACGACGACGAGCTTGTCTGCGATCGGGTCGAGGAACTTCCCGAAGTCGGAGACCTCTCCCCTGCTGCGCGCCAGGTAGCCATCGAGCTTGTCGGTGAGCGATATCAGAAGGTAGAGGGCGAAGGACAGCCATGCGAGCAGAGAGCCCGACTGGATGCCGTCGGCCACGCGCGAGGTCTCGGCGACGAAAAGCCACAGCGGCACAAGGAAGATGCGCGCCACGGTCACGATGTTGGCCGGCGTCCACAGGCCGGGCTTTACCCTCCTTCGCGTGGCCATCACGCACCATCCTCCGCAATCGTGGCCTCGAGCTCGTAGCAGAACGCATCGATGATATCGCAGGTGACGACATCGCCCACGGCGACGTCCCCATCGCTTATGTGAACGGCGCCGTCGCTATCCGGCGCCTGGAACCACGCGTGCCCGATGAGCTCCACGCCATCAGGCCCCTCCTCGACCCCGTCGATGATCACCTTCGTCCGCTCGCCCACGTGGGCGGCCGTCGCGGCGAAGCCCATCTGCTCGGCAATATCGAGGAGCTCCTGCGTCCGCTCGAGCTTAACGTCCTCGTCCACCTGGTCGCGCATGGCGGCCGCAGCCGTGCCCTCCTCCGCGGAGTAGGCAAAGACGGAGCAGTAGTCGAAGCCGACGCGCGGGAGGAACTCCGCGAGCTCCTCGAAGTCGGCCTCAGTCTCCCCGGGAAAGCCCGCCATGGCCGTGGTCCTGAGCACGAGCCCGGGAATGCGCTCCCTGAGCCGTGCAAACAGGCCCTCGAGCTCCTCGGGCGAGCCCGAGCGTCCCATGTCGCGCAGGATGCGCTCCGAGACGTGCTGGATGGGGATGTCGATGTAGGGCAGCACCTCGTCCACGCTCGCGAGGACGTCGACGAGCTCGTCGGTCATCCCCTCGGGCTGCAGGTAGAGGACGCGCACCCATCCGCCCACGGGGCGGACGACCTCCGCCATCGCGCGAAGGAGGCTCGCGAGGGTGGGCTCTCCGGGCAGGTCGCAGCCCCATACGCCCGTGTCCTGCCCGATGAGGACCAGCTCGCGCACGCCGCCCGCGACGAGGCCCTCGGCCTCGGCAACGAGCTCGTCGAGCGGGCGCGAGTGGTAGCGGCCACGGATGTTGGGGATGGCGCAGAAGGTGCAGAACCTATCGCAGCCGTCGGAAATCTTGAGGTAGGCGCTCGTCGCCTCGATGGTGCGCAGCACCTCGGGCCTGCCGGGCACGTCCTGGCGGATGATGCCGAGCACGGAATCGACGACCTCGACGATGCCGTCCTCCTCGTCGGTGCGCACGAAGGCCGCGACCTCGGGAAGCTCCTCCTCGAGCTCCGCGCCGTAGCGCGAGGGCACGCAGCCGCACATGATAATGGGAAGCTCGCGCACGCCCGCCTTGGCGTCGTCGGCGAGCTCAAGGGTGGCCTCGATGCTCTCCGAGGTGGCGCTTGCGAGGAAGGAGCAGGTGTTAATCAGGGCGACGTCGGCGTCTTCGGGAGATGTGGCCTCGGAGTACCCGGAGGCCACGAGCAGCGAGCGCATGCGGTCGGAGTCGACCTCGTTCTTGGCGCAGCCCAGCGTGACGATGAGAAAGCGTACGCGCGAATCCCTAGCGGTAGTTGACATACTGGAGGGGGATCCCATAGTCGCTCTCCTTGAGGAAGCCGATCACCTGCTGCAGCACATCCTTGGAAGCCGACGATACGCGCAGCTTGTCGCCCTCGACGTTCACCTTGCACTTGAGCTTGAGGTCACGGAGATCCTTGCCAATCTTCTTGGCGACGTCCTGGTCGATCCCCATGACGAGGCGGCCGATGAGGCGCACGCTGCCGCCAGACGCCTGCTGGGGCTTGTCCCAGCGCACGGCCTTGAGGTCCACCGAGCGCTTCACCAGGCGGCCGGCGAGCACGTCGGACACCTGGCTCGCAACGAACTCGGAGGGGGCGGCGATCGTGATGATGCCGTCGGCCTTGGAGAGCTCTATCGTGGAATTGGTTGCCTTGAGGTCGTAGCGCTGCGTGAGCTCGCGGGCCGTCTGCTGGACGGCGTTGTCAACCTCCTGCATGTCGACGGTCGAGACGACGTCGAAGCTGGAATCCTTGGCCATGCTGCCTCCTATGTCTAGCCGGCGTAGTCGCCGTCCTGCTGGGTCGTGTCGCCCTCGGCCGTGCCATCCGTGGTCGCGGCGTCGGCCTCCCCCTCGGATGTCGAGGTGGCATCGGTGCTATCGGTGGCGTCAGAGGCGCCGTCCTGGCTCGCGGCATCGCTCGTGGCCTGCTTAGCGCCCGGTCCCTCGATGTAGATGCCGCCGATGCCCGAGGAGCGCATCTCGAACTGCACAGGCGAGCCGTCCTGGGTGACGGAGACCACCGTGATGTCGCCTGCGAGGATGTCGATGCTGTCCTTCACCGTATAGTTCTGCTCCCAGGGGCCGGTGATGGTCTCGCTCACCTGGTAGACGCCGTCGAGGTTGATCTCGATCCAGGAGACGAGCCCGTCAGGGATGGAGACGACGACCTCCGGCTCCTTGGCGGCGGCAGCCGCAGCCTCGGCCTCCGCACGCTTGCGCGCGGCCTCCTCGGCAGCTGCCTGCGCGGCCGCCTTCTCCTCATCCGTCTGCTCGTCAGCACCCTCCTGAGCCTGCTCGGAGCTCGTGGCGGCCGTCGTGACGCCCACCTGACGATCCTCGCTCACGTGCGAGCTGGCGCAGCTGCGCACCGAAGAGATGATGATGAGGGTGAGAAGCAGGCCCACGATAACGATGGCCGTGGCCAGCACGCGCGTGGGATTGGAGAAGTAGGCCTCGATGACGCCGAGGATGCCGTCATGCTCCGTCGTGCGGCGCTCCCGGCCCCGGATCTGGTTGCGCGCTGCGGAATCGCCACGCCTCACGTTGGGATGCTGGGCGCGCGAGGCCGTGCGAGCCCTCATGGCGCGACGTCCCTGAGCGGAGGCGGCAGACTCGTAGGGCCTTGCCTCGGTGACAATCGAGAGGTCGTCGGAGTAGTTGCTCGGAAGCTCGCGCCTCACGATGTCCTCCGACTCGTAGCGGCTGGCGTCGACGCGGGCCCTCGGGACGGCATTGGGAGAGCTTCCCGTGCGCAGGCTGCGCGCGTACGCACGCTGGGAGAGCGGCGTCGAGCGGACCTCGGTCTGCTGCTCGCCGGCAGCCGATGAGGCACCCGAGGACTGCTGCCACGACTGCGAGCGCGTGCGCACCGGCGTAGTGGTGTCGAAGTACTCGGAGTGGCTGTTCTCGCGCGGGTCGGAGCGCAGCAGCGTCCGCGGCGTCTGCTCGGTGCGCCTGGCCGCGATCTCGGCCAGCGCATCCATGGCAGAGGTGTCTCCCCTGCCCTCGCGCGTGCGGCGCCTGAGCTCGTGCGACGAGACGCCGTTGGAGTACTCGTAGAGGTCCTCCTGGAACTGGTCGACCACCGTGCGCGGGTTGAGTCCCAGGTAGCGTGCGTAGGATGAGAGCATCCCCTGGGCATAGCCGCTCTTGGGGATGTTGTCGAAGTCGCCTTCCTCGAAGGCGATGAGCACCTGCTCCTTGAGCTTGAGGACGCGTGAGGCCTGGTCTATCGAGAGGCCGAGCTGGCGGCGACGCTCCTCGAGCATCTCGCTGAAACGCGGACGTGCCACCTATTTACACCTCCTGGTATTCCGATTCGGCGGCAATGAGCTCGTCGAGTCCATCGGAGTCGAGCAGAACCTCGCGCGGCTTGGAGCCATCGGGCGGTCCCACCACGCCCTTCTGCTCGAGAATGTCCATTATCCTTCCAGCCCTAGCGTACCCCACCTTGAGCCTTCTCTGCAGGCCAGATGTCGAACCCAACTGAGAGTCCACGACCACCTTGGCCGCCTCCCAGACGAGCGGGTCGTCGCCGGCATCCTCGGCACCCGCCGAGGCCCCGGGCTGGCCGGGCTGGACCATCGAGAGGATGTCCTCGTGGTAGTCGGGCTCGACCTGCTCCTTGATGAAGCTCACCACCTGCTCGATCTCGGAATCGGAGACGAGGCAGCCCTGGGCGCGACGCGGCTTGCGGCCGCGCAGCTTGATGAGCATGTCGCCCTTGCCCAGCAGGCGCTCGGCGCCGTTGGTGTCGAGGATGATGCGGGAGTTCATGCCGTTGTCGACAGCGAGGCCGATGCGGTTGTCGATGTTGGCCTTGATGAGACCCGTGACGACGTCTGCGGAGGGTCGCTGCGTGGCCACGACGAGGTGGATGCCCGCGGCGCGGCCCAGCTGCGCGATGCGGACGATGGACGACTCGACGTCCTGCTTCGCAACCATCATGAGGTCGGCGAGCTCGTCGATGACGATGACGAAGTAGGGCAT
>CACZNT010000016.1 GCA_902782635.1 uncultured Coriobacteriaceae bacterium | reverse complement strand
CGCCATGGGCCTTTCAACCGTTACGTCAAGCTCCTCGATGAATTTATCCATGGGCACGTAGAAGGTAGTGTTTTCAGTGAGTGCCTTGTAGAAGAGTTTTTCATCGGTGTACGCGACATCAGCTTCGCTGCTGTATGCGGAGTAAGGCTTGTCCGTTACAAAGACATCTCCCCACAGGGGATAATACCCCTCATTCATGTTCTCGAACTGCTCAAGCAGTTCGACGTACCTATTATCTGGATACAAATATGAGTCCAGGGAATAACCCGTTGGGATGGTGAGCACAACGGGGTCGCCGACGTTCGAGTCATCCATGGACGACGGAATCAGCGTCACGGTGATGATTGGCGTGTCCAGCTGATTGCCCTCGCCGTAGGCGCGCGTGGGGGCGAGGGCGAACACGCCCAGCCCCACCACCAGCGCAACGACGATCGCGAGGATTCCCTTAACCCCAAAACGACTGCTAGACATACCTACCTCATCTCCAACGCCTGCTCGTTGGACGGCGGTTTAGGCTGCGTTTATGGGTGCCGTCGTAATGCCTGTTCATGGGTGCAAAGAATTATATTCCTCATGCAGGCAAAACGTCTTGTCATGTGTCACTCTTCGTCATCTGTCATACAAGGCGAAAACGTGACAGATGGGGACTGTCCCCAAGTGTCACGCTCTCTAGTGCGCAAGTTATACGGCGACCTGCGGCTCCTCTAGGAAGAGCCGCAGGTCAGCGTATAACTTGTACACTAAAACTTGTACACTAGCGCGCTCGGGCGCCGGGGCTGCCCCCGAAATATCGTGCCCTACTCGTTGAGCGCCAGGCCCGCCTCGATGAGGTCGGCCACCTTGTCGCGGATGGCGTCCAGATCCTCCTGGCTGGGGATCCAGTTCATCGCAACCGTCTCCACCGGCATGTTGAAGCCCGTCTCCTCGAGCACCTTCGCCACGTTCTTCGGCCCCAGCGGCGCCCAGCCATACGAGCCGAAGGCCAGGCCCACGCGATGGGCGTTCTTCGGCGAGAGGCCGCGCATGTAGGTGAGGAAGGCCGCCACGGTGGGCAGCATCTGGGAGTTGAGGGTCGGCGACCCCACGCACACGTACTTGGCGTCGAGCATGTCCATCATAATGTCGGACGCGTGGTTCACCTTGAGGTCCATGAGCTTGGTGGGGATGGAACGCGCCATGAAGCCGTCGGCGATGGCGTGGGCGATCTTGTCGGTGGAGCCCCACATGGAGTCGTAGGCGATGATCGCGCGCTCGACGACCTCGCCCTTGCACCAGTGCTCGTACTGGGCGATGACGTCGGCGATGTGGGTACGCCAGCACACGCCGTGCGAGGGCGCGATGAGCTCGATGTTCTCGAGGCCGATCTCGCGGACGGCGGCCACGGCCTTGTCCGTCTGCGGGCCGTAGGGCTGGACGATGTTGGCGTAGTACTTCTTTGCCTGCAGCATCACCTCGTGGTAGTCCACCTCGTCGTCAAAGCGCGGGCCGCTCGCAAAGTGCTGGCCGAAGGCGTCGTTGGAGAAGAGGGTCTTGTCATAAGGCGAGTAGGTGACCATGTTGTCCGGCCAGTGCACCATCGCCGTCTGCACGAAGGTCAGCTCGCGCTTGCCGATCGAGAGCGTGTCGCCCGTCTTCACCCCGTGGACGCGATCGCCCTCGATGCCGAAGTGGGCCGCCAGCTCGCGGACCCCGGCCGGCTCGGAGGCGTAGACCTGCGCGTCCTTGGCCACCTCGAGCACGGCGGGGATGGCGCCGGAGTGGTCCATCTCGATGTGGTTGGCGATGATGACGTCGATCTTGGCCGGGTCGACGATGTTGGAGATGCGCTGGAGCAGCTCGTCGGCGTAGACGGCCTTGGTGGTGTCGATGAGGGTGACCTTCTCGTCCATGATGAGGTAGGCGTTGTAGGTGATGCCGTCCTCGGTGGTGTAGCCGTGGAAGCTGCGTGCGTTCCAGTCGAGGCCACCCACCCAGTAGACATCCGGCTTGACTTCGATTGCAGTGAGCATGCGCGTTCCTTTCGTCAAATGTTTGTCGCGGACTCTCATTTACCGCCAACAAGCCTAGCACGCATGGCAAGGTGCCCCGCCGGCAATGCCAGCGGGGCACCAAATCCACCCAAATGGGATGGCGCGATGCGGAAGGCAGTCCTGATCATTCGGGGGTAGCCCCCTGGTGTCCGGCGCCGGACACCAGGGGGCTACCCCCGAATGACCGCGGCAGGTACTAGCGCTCGCCTGCCGCGCGCTTCTCCTGGTACTCCTGCGCGAGCCTCTGCTGCACGTCGTGCGGCACCTGCTCGTAGTTGGTGATCTCCAGCTCGAACTCGCCCGTGCCGCGCGAGAGCGAACGCAGGCGGGTCGCGTAGTCGGTGACCTCGGCGTACGGGATCGTCGCCTCGATGGTGGTCTCGCCGGCATGCACGCCCTCGGCGGGCTGGCTGCCCTCGACGCGGCCGCGGCTGGCGGAGATGTCGCCCATCACCGAGCCGGTGTAGCTGTCGGGCACCGTGATCGAGAGGTGCGCCATGGGCTCGAGGATCACGACCTCGGCCTGCTCGCACGCCTTCTGGAAGCCGATGCGGGCGGCCGTCTTGAAGGCCATCTCGT
>CACZNT010000015.1 GCA_902782635.1 uncultured Coriobacteriaceae bacterium | reverse complement strand
GGCAGAAGTAGTTGATCAGAACGGCCGTGAACAGGAGGTTCCAGCAGTTCCAGAGGTCGACGTTCAGCGTCTCGGTCTGGTTCGTCACAATCATGATGAGGTTGATGACGATCAGCAGCGGGAAGCAGAGAACGCCGAAGGGCCATGCCCATGCGATGGCGGACATGGCGGGCCAGCCGGTGTCAATGGTCGGCAGCGTAATGCCGGTCTTGGTGGCGAGGCCCTCGGCGGCGGGCTGGATGGCGCCCGTCATGAAGCCGGTGAGCATGTTCATGCCCGTGAATGCGACGCCGAGAGTGAGGGCTGCGATGAACGCATCCTCATTCTTCATTCCCACGACCTTGCCGAAGATGAACATCACGATCGGCATGAAGACCGCGGCGCCGAAGCTCAGAATGAACTGAACGACTGTGCTTAGTACTTCCATCTTTCTCCCTTCTTCATGGCTTACGTGCAGCTTTGCTTGCTCTCTCTCCCGCACGTGGTACTCACACCAAAATAGACAAATGGTGCGCACATAAGACTAACACAAGTGACATGTGGTGGAAATATGTCGATGAACGGTTATCGCCGTGTTTTGTGCCGTTTGGTGACTTCTCTACTTGCGTTACTCGTATTGATGCTGTATAAATTTTAACCCCTTTTTTCGCAGATATTTTAAAAAGTGCCATCTACCTGCGCAAACTATGTGTAGGTATGGTGGTGGTAATTCCCGGGTTTTGCCCCAAAACACCTGCTTATTGTGTCTCTTTAGCAAGAAATAGTCTTTTATTGCCCATTCTCATTCTTTTTTGCCATTCTACCTGCCAACTGCGGAGATGCGCGAGCCCGAAATGATGCGGGGCGGGGGATTCTCCTCCCCCGCCCCGAAGATGCTCTCCTGCACGAGAGCGGCTAGACGTTGAGATAGCCCTCGCGCGGCGTGACGCCGAAGAACTCGCAGAGCTCCATGAGCCCCTCGTCGCTGATGCCGGGGTTCTTGCGGCCGGCGGCCTCGGCGAGCAGCCACGCCTCGCAGATCTTGTCGATGAGCTCGAGCAGGCCGAAGGCGTCATGCATCGACTTGCCGGTGGTGAGCAGGCCATGATAGCCCCAGAGCACCACGCGATGGGTGCGCATCGACTCGATGGTCTTGTCCATGATCTCCTTGTTGCCGCACACGCACCAGGGCACATAGCCGATGCCATCGGGCAGCATGATGATCCCCTCGGAGATCATGCGCCACAGGCACAGCGTGAACTCCTTCTCGTCGATGGGCGCCACGTGCTGCATGGCGAGCACGTGCGTCGCGTGATTGTGCATCACCACGCGCTGCTCGGGATCGGCTGCGAGGCGCACGGCATGCACGCCGAGGTGGCTGCCGAACTCGGAGCTGGGGCGGGAGTTGCCCTCGAGCCCGCGCACCACCTCGTAGTCATCGCCCTCCTCGGGGATGTAGACGATGCCGATGAGATGGTCGAGATCGTCACGCAGCTCGCGGAAGTACGACATCGTGGCGGTCACGAGGATGTACTTGCCGCGCACGCCGTCGGGGATGCCCTCGACGAGGGTGATCTTGCGGCCCGTCCCCGGGGTGTACTCGAGCTCGGCTGCCTCCTCGTCGGTGAGGATGTAGGAGATGTTTCCGCCGTTGGCCTCGTCCCAGCCGCGATCCCACATCTTGTAGGAGAGGTCTGCGACCTCCTGCACGGCCTTGATCTCTTTCCAGTCCTTGGCCATTGTCCGCTCCTTCCCGTTGCGGGGCTCTCCTGTTGAGGACCCTCTCTCGGGGTTACTGTAGCTTGGCCATGGACAACAGGTTGTTGTCTGCAGATGGCCGAAAATAGCACCGCCTTGCGGCGCATCGTATTCGAGGCACTCTACGTGCTGAAACCTGTTTTCAGGAGGTTTGCCGGGGACCGGCTGGAGGTGACCCGTCAGCCTTCCGGTATTTCAGCGGTCTGAAAACGCCCCCGAACGGCAAATGTGACAAGGGGGGGCAGTACCCACTGCCGCCTTTTACTCAGCGGCGTCGTCAGCAGCAGGCTCGGCAGCAGGCTCGGGCGCGGCTTCGGGCTCGGCAGCAGGCTCGGGCGCGGCCTCGGCAGCAGGCTCGGGCGCGGCTTCGGGCTCGGCAGCAGGCTCGGGCGCAGCCTCGGCAGCAGCAGCCTCCTCCTTCGCGGCCGCCTCGGCCTTCTTCTCGGCCTTGGCCTTCGCCTTCATCTCCTTGAGCACCTCTTCGTACTCACGGCCAGACCTCTTGGCCTCGCGCTTGGCGGCGCGCTGCATCTTCTTCTCCTGGCGGTTCTGCTTCTCGGCCTCGGCGATGGCCCGGCGCAGCTCGCGACGCTGCTCGGGCGACAGCTCGACCTTCTCGACGTCGCCGTAGCGCTCCTTGATGCGCTTCTCGTAGCTCTCCAGCAGCGTGTCCTGTCCGAAGTGGGTGATGAAGATGGCGAGCGCCAGGCCCGATCCGCCCAGGATGAGGCCCTGGCTCGGCACGAGGATCGAGAGCACGATGAAGATGACGGCGAGTCCCAGCAGGAGCCACCAGCCCCACTTGGGGATGGCGATGGCCGTCTCGCGGCTCACCTCGGGCGGGTTCTCCACCGCCGAGAGATCGAGCACGGGGATGCCGTTCTCGTCTACGAGCACGCCGTCCTCGTCGCGCGTCAGATTCTGGTCTACCTGCGCATCGGCCTTCTTGGCGGACTTGCTGGCGGTCTTGTTGCCGGCTTTCTTCTCAGCCACGATAGCTCCTCGTCTAGCGCGCCTCGGTCTCAAGCGAAGACCCCCGGCGCATGTGCACCGGGGGTCATTCTACGTCTTTTTATGCCCAAACTCCTAATGAGGAGCCAGACGCATGGGAGGAAGCCTTAGCGAGCGTTGACCTCGGCGACGGCGTCCTTGACCTTCTGCCACTCCTGGTCGAGGCCCATGCCAGTGAGGAACGGCAGGCCGGAGAACACGGGGATGCCCCAGTCGGTGTCCTCCTTGACGATGGAGATGTAGATGTCGGCGTTCTTGATGAACTGCTTGATCTGCTTGATGTCAACAGCCTCGCAGTGGGCGTCGATGCCCTCTTCCTTGATCATGCGGTTGACCTTCGAGGAAACGGTCTCGGAGGTTGCGACACCGGAGCCACACGCGACGATGATCCTTGCAGTTGCCATGACTTCCTCCTTTTGCGGGCCCCTTCTCGGCCCTTCGTGCCTTTCACGGCCCACCCGGCGGATGGATGCCGTTGTTGCCTTAGTTATACCCCGAATCGAACTTTCATACTGAGTTCGGAAAAGCTTTTCTACGCGATTTCTTACACGAAGTACTTGGTGATGGTGTCCACCATGCCGTCCGGGGTGTCCTGCGCCATGATGTCGGCCACGGCCTCGTCGTTCATGAAGATGTTCATGAGGTTCTGGAGCACCTCGACCTGCCCGCCGTCGCGCTGGACGCCGAGGTTGATCATCAGGACGGCGTCGACGTCGTCATCCGCGCCGGCCATATGCTCGAAGTGGATGGGCGTCTTGGGCTTGACCACGGCGATGTAGGGCTTCTTGAGGTGCTGCGGGTCGGTGTGCGGGATGGCGATCTCCACCGAGGGGAAGCGCAGGCCGGTCGCGTAGTTCTTCTCGCGGGTGGTGATGCCCTCGAGCCAGGTGTCCTTGATGTAGCCGCGCTTATCCAGCTCGTCGTGCAGCGCCTGGAAGAAGCTCTCCTGGTCGTCGCAGTCGAGGTCGAAGAAGACGAGGTCGGGATTGAACAGGGCGGTATCCGCGTTTGCCATGCTGCTTCCTTTCACACGAGCCATTTCTCATCGATGCGCGGGCGCTCTGGCAGCGTGCTTCGCGCACACGCATCATTTGAATAGTTACAGTTTGAACCCGATTCGGTCAATCTGCTTGTCGGTAGACGAATGCACGCGTCTTATAAGATGACTGCGTGCGTGCAGCGTACACAGCCGAGGTACCTCGGGGATGGCTTCCGCCTAAATTGTCTGCACACGCAAGATGTTGCTAAAAATGCGCATCTGAGTGCGCGTGCGCGAGCGTGTCCGCCATGAGCCGATGCGCGGCCTCGAAGGCCTCGTCGAACTGCTCGGCGCGAAAGAGGTCGTAGGCGGGCGTGCCTTCGATGTGGCCCGCCTCGGAGGCCTCGAGAAGCTCGTTTCCCGCACGCACCGCAGCATGGACGTCAACCTCGTCCACCCCGTACTGCGGGAAGGCCGCCGCCTGGGCGACGACCTCCGGCGTGGCCTCGAGCCGGAGCGTTGCCGTGAGGGTGCGCCCGAAGAGCTCATAGTCGGCCTGCTTGCGCACGCGCAGCTCCTCGCCCGGCTTGATGCCCGCCTCCGCGGCAACCTTCCGCGCCAGGCTGTTGTAGACGTTGTCGCAGGCCAGATGGCACCAGGCGCCGAGCGTGACGTCGCTCGCCTGGTCGCGCGGCTCCACGTGACGGCGCCAGAACAGGTCGTAATCCGGCAGGGGAATCTGGTGCCTCTGCGCGAGGTGGGTGTCGTGGTAGGGCACGCGCCTGCTGACGTCGGGCACGACGAAGCCCACGTAGACGTCGGGCAGGACATTGCCGAAGAGGAAGGCGGCCTCGTCGCGAATGCCGAGCGCCGCGCTCCCCTCCCGCTCGAGGAGTCGCTGGGCGTGCGCCATATGTATGTTCCAGCTCGGCATGGCGCAATGGTATCCCATCTGCCAAATCCGCATGTGACACGACCGGGATACCTGTCCCCTCTGTCATGACAAAGGGGACTGTCCCCTTTGTCTTATGGGGTACACTTCGCACAAGGACTTTTGGCACGATTCAGGAGGAACCATGCCCACCCCCACCGACTTCTCCCAGCCCGATTCCGGACAGCCGACCCAGCAGCGCAGGCCATCGATCCTGCCCTACATACTCATCGGCGTGATCGTCGCGCTTTTGGTCTGGCACTTCATGGGACGCGGGCGCGCGTCGTCGTCGCTCGAGCCGGCCGCCGACAACATCGAGACGGTGGCCGCCGCGGCCGATGTCGAGGTGCCGGCCGAGGAGGCCGTCGTCACCGAAGATGCGCAGGTGAGCGTCGGCAAGGTGGCCAACGCCACTGGCGACACCTGGACCGTGATGATCTACCTCTGCGGCACCGACCTCGAGAGCCGCATGGGCCTTGCCACCCAGAACCTCCAGGAGCTGCTCTCGGCGAGCGCCTCGCCCAACGTCAACTACGTCATCGAGTCGGGCGGCACCAAGACCTGGCGCAACAACATCATGTCCAATCGCGAGCTGGGGCTCTACAGCGTGAGCCAGGGCAACTTCTCGCAGGACGGCAGCCTCGCGCGCGCCTCGATGGGCGACCCGTCCACGCTCTCCGAGTTCATCAAGTACTCGGCGCAGAAGTTCCCGGCCGACAAGTACATGCTCATCCTCTGGGACCACGGTGGCGGCTCGCTCACCGGCGTCTGCGCCGACGAGCTCTACAACCGCGACGTCATCACCCTGCCCGAGATGCGCACGGCGCTCTCCGACGCGGGCGTGGGCTTCGAGGTCATCGGCTTCGACACCTGCCTCATGGCCACGCTCGAGAACGCCGGCGTGCTCAGGGGCTATGGCCACTACATGGTGGCCTCCGAGGAGTCGGAGCCCGGCGGCGGCTGGGACTACACCTCGCTCGGCAACTTCCTCGCCTCCAGCCCCGCCTCGGACGGCGCCCAGCTG
>CACZNT010000014.1 GCA_902782635.1 uncultured Coriobacteriaceae bacterium | reverse complement strand
CCTCAAGGACCCCCGCCGTCCCGGCGGCTCCTTCATCTTCCTCGGCCCCTCCGGCGTGGGAAAGACCGAGCTCGCCAAGTCGCTCGCTGAGTTCCTCTTCGGCTCCGAGGACGCGCTCATCACCTTCGACATGTCCGAGTTCATGGAGAAGTTCGCCGTCTCCAAGCTCGTCGGCGCCCCTCCGGGGTACGTGGGCTACGACGAGGGCGGCGAGCTCACCAAGGCCGTGAGGCGCAAGCCCTACTCGGTCGTTCTCTTCGACGAGATCGAGAAGGCCCATCCGGACGTCTTCAACATCCTGCTCCAGATCCTCGACGAGGGCAGGCTCACCGACGGCCAGGGCCGCAAGGTGGACTTCTCCAACACCATCGTCATCATGACGTCCAACATCGGCGCGCGCGAGATCGCCACCACCACGCCCATGGGCTTCGGCGACTCCGACTCCGCCGGCCTCTCCGACACCGAGATCAAGAGCCGCGTGACCTCCGAGCTCAAGAAGCTCTTCCGCCCGGAGTTCCTCAACCGCGTGGACGAGGTCGTGGTGTTCAAGTCCCTTACCGGCGAGCAGATCCGCCAGATCGTCGACCTCATGGTGCGCGACCTGCGCGACCGCCTCATCTCCCAGGGCATGTCCATCGAGCTCACCGACGAGGCGCGCGACCTCGTGGCCCGCGAGGGCACCGACCAGGTCTTCGGCGCCCGACCGCTGCGTCGCGCCATCCAGACCCTCATCGAGGATCCCCTGGCCGAGGAGATGATCGGCGGCAAGTGGGTGGCCGGCAACATCATCAAGGTGGGGGTCAAGGACGGCAAGATCGTCTTCACCAAGGGACGCGGCAAGATCCCTGCGCTGAGCGAGCGCACGCACATGGAGCTCCCGCAGGCGAGCCAGAGCTGGACTGCCCCGAGGCGCGGCGGTGCCTCCGCGAGCGACCAGGGAGCCTCGTCTGCCGAGTAGTCCCTGGCGCGACCCGGCGAGGTTCCCGGCTGCCTGCCGGGCCTTTCCCCCTGACAAGCGCGCTAGTGTACAAGTTATACGCCGACCTGCGGTTCTTCCCAGAGGATCCGCAGGTCGCCGTATAACTTGCGCACTAGCGCATGACAGATGCCCGGGGAACTTGTCAGGTCGGTTGTCGCCGCGGCAAGCCTTTCCCACAAGCTGCGCATTGCGGTTATACTAAGCAAGCTGCAAAAACATGAGCGAGTTTGGGGGATGCATGGCAAAGGCGAGCGAAGAGGCGCACGAGTTCACGATGGAGGAGGCCATCCAGATGACGGCCCCCGGCACCTCGCTGCGCCACGCCCTCGACATGATCATCGCCGGCCACCTCGGAGCGCTCATCTGCGTCGGCGACACCGACAACGTGCTCGCTGCCGGAAACGACGGCTTCCCCCTCAACATCTCCTTCACGGCCAACCGCCTCTTCGAGCTGGCCAAGATGGACGGCGCCGTGGTGATCGACAAGGACCTCACCCAGATCCTGCGGGCAAACTTCCACCTCAATCCCGACCCGTCGCTTCCCACCTCCGAGACGGGCATGCGGCACCGCACCGCCGCGCGCATGAGCCTGCGAACCAAGGCCATCGTGATCTCGGTGTCGGAGCGCCGTCAGGTGGTGAACGTCTACCTCAACGGCAAGTCGCACGAGCTGCGTCCCGTGGCCGAGGTCATGGCGCAGGCCGGCCAGCTCCTCGGCACGCTGCAGACCACGCGCCAGATGCTCGACCGCAGCCTCCTGCGCCTCACCTCGCTCGAGCTCGACAACTACGTCACGCTCGACGACATCACCAACGTCTTCGCCCAGCTCGAGATCCTGATGGTGGCCAACGAGGACCTCAAGGGCTGCCTCGCCGAGCTGGGCAGCGACGGCGACACCCTCGAGATGCAGCGCGCCCAGATCGCCGGCGACATGGATGACGCCTACACCCTCATGATCAGGGACTACGCGCGCGACTCCTCGGATGCGGCGGCGCGCGAGATCCGCGCCAAGCTGCACGAGCAGGCGATCTCGGAGCGTCTCACCACCGTCTTCGTGGGCGAGACCCTGGGCTATCCCGACCGTCGCTTCGACAGCGTCATGGTGCCGCTGGGCCTTCGCACCCTCTCGCGCGTCTCGGTGGTGCGCGAGGGCATGGCCGACAAGATCCTCGACGAGTACGGCACGCTCCAGGACCTCCTGGACGCCATCGCCGATCATCCCGAGCGTCTTGACGACCTGGGCGTGCGCAACCCGACGATCCTCGCCGACAGCCTCGAGCGCATGAGGGACAACCAGTGAGCTCGGCGTCCTCGCTCGTCCAAGCTGCGCCCGCCCGCCTGTCCGACGACGCGGCGCAGCAGGATTCCGCGGCCATCATCGTGGCCGGCGGCACGGGCGAGCGTTTCGGGCATCCCGGCGGCAAGCACCTGGCCCCGCTGTGCGGGCTGCCGCTTCTGGCCTGGTCGCTCCTGGCGTTCGATCGCGCGCGGAGCGTGAGGCAGCTGGTGGTGGTGTGTGCGGAGCAGGCGCGCGCCGCCATCGAGGACGAGGTGCTCTCCCAGCTCTCGCTCACCCACGAGGTCGCCTTCGCGGAGGGCGGCGCCACCCGCCAGGCATCGGTCCGCTCGGGCCTCGCGGAGCTCGACGGCGCCTGCGAGCTCGTCGCCGTGCACGATGCGGCCCGCCCGCTCATCGACGAGGACCTCGTCGAGGACGTCTTCTCCCACCTGCGCTCCATCCCCGAGGCGGCCGGTGTGGCATGCGCGGCCCGCGTCGTCGACACCCTCAAGCTCGTCGAGGGGCCCACGATCATCTCGACGCCCGACCGCAGCTTCTACTGGGCGGTCCAGACCCCGCAGACCTTCCGCGTGCCCGCGCTCATCGCGGCGCACGACGACGCCCTGCTCGAGGGCTACGAGGGCACGGACGACGCCTCGCTCATCGAGCGCGTGGGAGGGCGCGTGGACGTGCATGAGACGCCACGCTCCAACATCAAGGTCACCTATCCCGAGGACCTCGCCATCGCCGAGGCCATCCTCGCAGGCAGGCTCATCAGCTAGGCAGGCCAGGGCAGTGCCGAAGGTGGTGTTCAGCGACGTCGCCCCCGATGGGCGCACGAGCGTGCCCGCCGACGTCATCGAGGCGCTGCGCTTGGACGCGAGGGGCGGCCTGGCGTGGATCATCGCTGATGGCCGCATTGAGGTCGCCTCCATAGACGTGCCCTGCCTCGTGCCGACCATCCGCGACTTCTGGGAGGGGATCGCACGCGCCCTTGAGGACATGTACCTCGGGCGCCTCGCCCGCGCAGACGAGCTCGAGTGGTGCCGCGGGTGGGGGAGGACCGTGGCCAGGACGGCCGTCTGCGTCACGCAGTCGTTTCGCGACGATGCCGCGCTCGTGCTCGGCTTCTACGTGCACCGCATCGGCACCGCGCCCCCCGCGGGCTGGAACGAGAGGCTCGACGCACTGTGCAGGCTGGTGGGCATCGAGCCCTACCAAGGCGTGCGGCTCACCGGGCGCAACCTGCGCTGGCGCAGGGTCGGCTCCTTCGTGGCGATATACCATGTTGACGACGACGAGAAGGTGGCGACCCTCCTGCGCCTGTACAATAAGGCGTCGAAGGGCTGCGCCGAGATCCTGGAGACCTGACGAGAGGAGCGCAAGCGCGCATGCTGAGGATAGGACACGGATTTGACGTTCACGCGCTCGTCGAGGGACGAGAGCTCATACTCGGCGGCGTGCGCCTGCCCCATCGCCTGGGCCTGCTCGGCCACTCCGATGCCGACGTCGTCGCCCATGCCCTCTCCGACGCCGTCCTCGGCGCCATGCGGGCGGGCGACATCGGCAAGCTCTTCCCCGACGACGACCCCGCCTACGAGGGGGCGAACTCCCTCGAGCTCCTCGCCCACGTGGGCGCGCTCGCGCGCGAGCGCGGCTACTCCATCCTCGACGCCGACGTCACGATCGCCTGCCAGGCGCCCAAGATAGGCCCGCACGTGGACGACATGCGGGCAAACCTGGCGGAGTCTCTCGGGGTGGACGCCTCGTGCGTGGGCCTCAAGGCCACCACCACCGAGCGCCTGGGCTTCGTCGGGCGCGAGGAGGGCATTGCCTGCTGGGCCGTGGCGCTGCTCGACGACGGGCGATGTTAGCGGCTTTCGAAGCCCATCCCCGCACGCGCTACAATCGTCAGCGACAAATCAGCGAGCCGCTAAGGAGCAATCATGCTCGTATACAACGACCAGTATCACAAGAAGCAGGAGCTCGAGACCATCGAGCCCGGCAAGATCCGCATGTACGTCTGCGGGCCCACCGTCTACGACCAGATCCACATCGGCAACGCCCGCACCTTCCTCTCCTTCGACGTCATCCGCCGCTACCTGGTCCACAAGGGCTACGAGGTGACGTTCGCGCAGAACCTCACCGACGTCGATGACAAGATCATCAACCGCGCCAACGAGCAGGGGCGAACTGCCGCCGAGGTGGCCGAGGAGTACTCGCAGGCCTTCATCGAGCAGATGAGGCGCTTCAACATCCTCGACCCCGACATCCGCCCGCGCGCGACGGCCGAGATCGAGGCCATGCAGGAGATGATCTCCTCCCTCATCGAGCAGGGGAGCGCCTACGTGGTGGGCGGCGACGTGTACTTCTCCGTACGCGACTGCAAGACATACGGCATCGTCTCGGGGCGCGACGTCGACCAGCTCATGGTGGGCGCGCGCATCGAGGAGAACGAGGACAAGCGCGACCCGCTCGACTTCGCGCTGTGGAAGGCGGCCAAGCCCGGCGAGCCCAGCTGGGAGAGCCCGTGGGGTCCGGGGCGCCCGGGCTGGCACACCGAGTGCTGCGCGATGATCCACCGCTATCTGGGATGCCCCATCGACATCCACGGCGGCGGCTCCGACCTCTCCTTCCCGCATCACGAGAACGAGGCCGCCCAGGCGAGCTGCGCCTGGCACGAGCCGCTTGCCAACATCTGGATGCACACGGGCATGCTGCAGGTGTCGGGCGACAAGATGTCCAAGAGCCTGGGCAACTTCCACACGCTCAAGGAAGTGCTCGACCGCTACCCGGCAAACGCCGTGCGCCTGCTCATGCTGCAGACCCACTATCGCTCGCCGCTGGACTTCTCCTTCGAGCGCCTCGACGGCGTCGCGGGCACCCTCGAGCGCCTCGAGGGGAGCGTAACGAACCTGCGCTGGGCCGCGTCCCATGCCTCCGGTGCTGGCGATGACGATGCCCTCGACGCCGCCGTGGCAACTGCGCGCGCGGAGTTTGCCGAGGCCATGGATGACGACTTCAACACGGCAGGCGGGCTTGCCGCCATCTTTGGGCTCATGACCGCCGCCAATACCTATCTGGACGACGCCGGCGCCGATGCGAGCGCCGCCGCGTGCACGGCTGCGGCGGATGCGCTCGTCGAGCTTGCCGGCGTGCTCGGCATCATGCTCGGCGAGGCGGCTGGCGAGGCGCTCCCGGAGGAGCTCGTGGGGCTTGCGGCCGAGCATGCCGGCTACGCGGGCGATTCTGCTGCCGAGGCGGCCGAGGCGCTGCTCGCCGCCCGTCAGGAGGCCCGTGCCGAGAAGGACTGGGCGCGCGCCGACGCTATCCGCGACGCCATCGCCGCGCTGGGCCTCGCCATCGAGGATACCGCCGCAGGCGCGCGGCTCAAGGCAAAGGAGCAGTGACGTGACGCGCGAGAGCAGACCCAAGCGCAAGAGCAAGGACAAGATCGTCCCCAGAAACCTCCCCGAGGCAGGCAAGGACAAGGCCGCACGGCCGGGCAAGGGCTCGGGCAAGGGCTCGGGCAAGGGCTCGGGCAAGGCCGCCGACGCGCGCAAGGGCCAGAAGCGCGGCCAGCGCAAGGCGGCGCCCACCGGCGGCAGCCTCGTCGAGGGGCGCAACGCCGTGGCCGAGGCGCTCGACGCGCACATACCCATCCTTCGCGCTTATGTCGCGAGCTCGGCCTCCAAGCACGATGCGCGGCTCGACGCGCTCGTGGGCAGGCTCGAGGGCGCCGGGATCCGCGTGGAGGACGTCTCGCGCGACCGGCTCGACGCCCTCTCGACGCGCGGCGCCCACCAGGGCATCGTCGTCGAGACCAAGCCGTTCGCCTATGCGAGCCTCGCCGACATCGTCCGCCGCTCGGGCGAGGGGCCGGCGCTCGTCATCGTGTGCGACCACATCACCGACGAGGGCAATCTCGGCGCCATCGTGAGAAGCGCCGAGGTGGTGGGGGCCGCGGGCGTGGTGGTTGCCAAGGCCCGGGCGGCCCGCATCGGCGCCGGCGCCTACAAGACGTCGGCGGGCGCCGTGGCGCACCTGCCCATCGCGCAGGTGTCGAATCTGGCCGCCGCCCTCGATGAGCTCAAGGAGGCGGGCTTCTGGGCGGCAGGTGCCACCGAGCATGCCGAGCAGCTCGCCTGGGACGCCCCGCTTTCGGGCAGGCTTGCCCTCGTGATGGGCTCCGAAGGCGAGGGTATCTCGCGCCTCGTGCGCGACAAGTGCGATTTCGAGTTCCGCCTGCCGCAGCGCGGCGTGGTGGAGTCGCTCAACGTTGCCCAGGCTGCTACGGTGTGCGCCTACGAGTGGCTGCGCCGCAGCTCGACGGGGGAGTAGGCATGCCCCGGCGCCAGCCGCTCCTGGTGGTCGACGGCTACAACGTCATCTACGGGACCGATCGCTATCGCGACCGCATTGACGAGCATGCGGGCGCCGGCGCCCTGGCCGACGTCGCCTCGCTCTCGCGCGACCCCTATGGCCACGACCCGCACCACTTCGCCCGCGAGGCCCTCGTGGCCGACGTCGCCGCCTACGCGCAGGGCAGCTACGAGCCCGTGGTGGTCTTCGACGCGGCGAACAACCTCTCGCCCGAGCGCCCCGACCGCTCGCAGGCCGGCGTGAAGGTGGTGTTCTCCCAGCGCGGGGAGTCTGCGGATACGGTGATGGAGCGGCTCGCGGCCAAGGCCCGCGCGGCTGGGCGCGAGGTCGTGCTCGTAACATCCGACAACGCGATCCGCTCGACGGTGGGCGGCGTGCCGGTCACCTGCATCTCCAGCCAGCTCCTGGCATCCGACATCGCGACGGTCGAGCGGGATGCCGGCGTCGCCCGCGAGGAGCGCACCCACGCGCGCCTCACGCTCGCCGACCGGCTCGACCCGGCGACGCGGGCCAAGATCGACGCCCTCCTGGGGAGAGGCCGCGGGTAGGGGAGCGCTTTTGCGCTAGAATCGCATCTGCGAACACGCCAGCGTGGCTCAATGGTAGAGCACCGGCCTTGTAATCCGGTGGTTATGGGTTCGATTCCCATCGCTGGCTCCACCGCACCCT
>CACZNT010000013.1 GCA_902782635.1 uncultured Coriobacteriaceae bacterium | reverse complement strand
GTCAAGGACGTGCTGCTGCTCGACGTGACGCCGCTGTCGCTCGGCATCGAGACGCTGGGCGGCGTGTTCACGCGCCTGATCGACCGCAACACCACCATCCCGACGCGCAAGAGCCAGGTATTCTCGACCGCCGAGGACAACCAGAATGCGGTGACGATCCGCGTCTTCCAGGGCGAGCGTGAAATGGCGGCGGACAACAAGCTGCTTGGCCAGTTTGACCTGGTCGGCATCCCGCAGATCGAGGTCACCTTCGACATCGACGCCAACGGCATCGTGAAGGTTACGGCCAAGGACAAGGGCACCGGCAAGGAGCAGCAGGTCACCATCTCCGGCTCCACCGCGCTCTCCGACGACGAAGTCGACCGTATGGTGAAGGACGCCGAGGCGCACGCCGAAGAGGACAAGGCCAAGAAGGACGAGATCGAGGTCCGCAACCAGACTGACTCGCTGGCCTACTCCACCGAGCAGACCCTCAAGGACCTTGGCGACAAGGTGCCCGAGGACATGCGCGCCCAGGTGCAGGAGGCCATCGACGGCGCCAAGTCTGCGCTGGAAGGCACCGACATCGAGGCCATCAAGGCGGCCGGCGAGAAGCTCCAGGAGGTGGGCCACGAGCTCGCCAAGGTGGTCTACTCCACCACGAGCGACGATGTCGCGGGCAACGCTGGCGCAGCTGGTGCCGCGGCAGCCGATGACGACGTGGTCGACGCCGAGTACGAGGTCGTCGACGACGACAAGACCGAGTAAGGGGGCCATCATGGCCACCGAGGAGACCGGCGCTTCCAAGAGGCACCAGAAGGGGGCGGCCGATGAGGCCGCTCCCGCAGAGAGCGTGCGCGTGCCCATCGAGGTGGAGGGCGAGGCAGCCGAGGCCAACGCCGGGGTTGAGGCTGCGGCCGCGGAGGCCGTGACCGAGGCTGCTAGCGCGCCCCTCACCGAGGAGGAGATGGTGGAGGCCGCGATCCACGCAGGCGAGGAGGCCGCCGAGGCCGACTTCGCAGCGCAGGCCGAGGCCGCATCCGCCGAGTGCGCCGAGCTTGCCCGCAAGCTGGCGAGCGCCGAGGAGGACGTCCGCGCAGCCCAGGCTGCCGCCGCCGAGAGCCAGGACAAGATGCTGCGCCTGCAGGCCGAGTGGGAGAACTTCCGCCGCCGCACCGCCGCCGAGCGCCTGGAGGAGCGCGAGCGCGCCACCGAGAAGCTCGTGGGCAACCTGCTGCCCGTTATCGACGACATCGAGCGCGCCATCGAGCATGCGGCGGGGGAGGCGAGCACGCCCGAGCAGATGGGGCAATTCGTCGACGGTGTCGCCGCGGTGCGCGCCAAGATGCTCGACGTGCTGGCCCACGAGGGCGTGGAGCCCATCCAGCCCGCCGGCGAGGCCTTCGACCCCCTGGCCCACCAGGCCGTGGGTCGCGTGGAGGACGCGTCGGTGTACGACGAGACGGTGGCCGAGGTGTACCAGCCGGGCTACCGCATGGGCGGCAAGGTCATCCGCCCCGCCATGGTCACCGTGGCCTATGGCGGCGAGAGGCGCCCCGCGCCCGAGGACGAGGCCGGGGAGCCTGCGGACGACGAGGCCGAGGCCTAGCGTGCGATGGGCGGCCACCGTGTCGTCCTGAACGGAGCGCGAAGGCGGCCACCGTGTCGTCCTGAGCGGAGCGCGAAGCGCGGAGTCGAAGGACCTCCGCATGAAGAGAAGGGAGGCGTGACGAGACATGGCGGGAACCAAGAACTACTACGACGTCCTGGGCGTGAAGCGTAACGCCACCCAAGACGAGATCAAGAAGGCCTTCCACAAGCTGGCCCAGAAGCATCACCCCGATGCCGGCGGCGACGCCGCCAAGTTCAAGGAGATTAGCGAGGCCTACACCACGCTCTCCGACGAGAAGAAGCGCAAGGAGTACGACCAGCTCCTCATGTTCGGCGGCATTCCCGGCGCCGACTTCGGTGGCTCGGGACGCGGTCGCGGCTACTCCACCTACACCACGGGCGGCAACGTCGACTTCTCCGACTTCTTCGATCAGCTGCGCAACGGCGGCATGGGCGGGGCCGGCGGCTTCGACTTCTCGTCCATCTTCGGCGGCGCGGCCCAGCAGGCGGCCTCGAACCGCCCGGCCAAGGGCCGCGACCTCACGATGAGCGTGGAGGTCTCCGCCGAGGAGGGCTTCGAGGGCACGCAGCGCAAGGTGACCTATCGCGTCCCGTCGACGGGCGAGGAGCAGACGCTTACCGTCAAGGTGCCGGCAGGCGCCACCGACGGGGGCAAGCTGCGCTATCGCGGCAAGGGCGAGTACGGCGTCAACGGCGGCGCGCGCGGCGACCTCGTGGTGACCACCAAGGTGGCCGAGCACCCGCTCTTCAAGCGCGATGGCGCCGACGTCTTGATGGACGTGCCGGTGAGCGCCTACGAGGCGGCGCTGGGCACCACCGTCGACATCCCCACTCCCTCGGGCAAGACGGTCCGCCTCAAGATCCCTGCGGGAACGCAGGACGGCAAGAAGTTCCGCTTCAAGGAGATGGGCGTGCCCAACGTCAAGCGCAAGGGCGCCAGGGGGGCCCTCTTCGCGACGGTGCGCATCCAGGTGCCCACCAGGCTCTCGGCAGACGAGCGCGGCGCGCTCCAGGCGCTGCTCGACGGCGACGGCCGCAGCTACCGCAAGGACCTCGACCGCTATCTCAAGAAGAAGTAGCGCAGGCGCGACGGCTGCCCCGGCAGCCGAGGTGCGCGCAGGCAGGAGTGAGCGA
Source organism: uncultured Coriobacteriaceae bacterium (assembly GCA_902782635.1). GTDB lineage: Bacteria > Actinomycetota > Coriobacteriia > Coriobacteriales > Atopobiaceae > CACZNT01. Next base: position 3,398 of record CACZNT010000013.1, on the reverse strand, counting down.
CGATGGCAGACAAGCGAGATGAGGGTCGGGACAAGCCGCTGTACATGATCTCGGTGGCAGCCGAGCTCACGGGCATGCACCCGCAGACCCTGCGCGTCTACGAGCAGAAGGGCCTCGTGAACCCGGGTCGCTCGCGGGGCAACACACGCCTGTACAGCCAGGCCGACATCGAGCGCCTCAACCTCATCGCGCAGCTCACCGACGAGGGCATCAACCTCGCCGGCGTCGTGCGGATCCTGGACATGCGCGAGCGCGCCGACGAGCGCGATGCCGAGATTGACGAGCTGCGGGCCAAGATGCGCGCCCTCGAGGACGAGGTCCACGAGCTGCGCATGCAGAAGCGCATCACGTCGCTCGCCAAATACGACGGGAACAGCCCACAGGAGGCCATCCGCGCGCTCCTGGGCGGGGGCAGCTCGGAGGGCGAGTAGAGCGCGCATCACGGCGAATGGGCTCGAACCGCTGCGGCGTCATGCGGCGGTGAGGCAAAATCACGCAAAGGCGTTCGAGGACGAACGGAGCGCAGCAGCCATGCCCTACCGGTACGCGATGAGCGATTCGCATGGGGTGCTCGACGTGCTCGACGCCGCGCTTGCAGCGTGCGAGCTTGCGGACGGCAGCGAGGCCTACCTGCTGGGTGACATGATTCCGCATCGCGAGACATGTGATGGCGAGGCCGACTTCATCGCGCGGAGCGAGGCGGCGCTCGCGCGCGTGCGGGAGTGGTGCCAGGCTTCGGGCGGCCATGCCCACGCGCTCATGGGAAACCACGAGTACGACCTGGTGGAGGACGTGCGCGATGGTCGGCTCCGCATGGACGATGGTCTGTTTCGCTGGTGTCGCTACCTGCCGCTCTTCGCCGAGACGGAGGACCAGATCTTCGTGCACGCGGGTATCGACGAGGAGGCGGGCGACCTCTGGCAGGTGGGCTCGCCGGATGTGACGCTAGTCGCGAAGAACCCCATCACCTTCGGGACATTCGAGAAGGACATCATCTCCGGCCACGTGAGCGCGTGGGAACTCGCGGGCAGGCCGCGCGATTTCGCGGGCATCTTCTGGGATGGCGCGAGCCACTACTTCATAGACGGTGCCACCGAGACGACGGGGCACATTCCGCTGCTGCGCTACGACCTCGACGCGCGGCGTTACGAGTTTGCGCTGGTCACAGCCCATGGCGTGGGGGATTGGCAGCCGGTGGTCCGCTAGGGCGCGGGGCCGCTTGGCTTGAAATCCGGAGAAAATAGTGCGGTATAATCGCTTGCAAAGCAAACGAGTGTTCGTTATGATATAGGGAACAAACGTACTATTATCATATTGACAATATAATTATTACATACATATACTTGGAGCTAAGATGCGGTACGAGTGGGATGACGCAAAGGCGATTGCCAACCAAGCCAAGCACGGAGTCGACTTCGAGGAGGCTTCCACGGTATTCGAGGATGCGTGGGCGCGGGTCATCGACGATCCCGATCACTCGCAGGAGGAGCAGCGCTTCATCATCCTCGGCCTGAGCTTGCGCGCCAGGATTCTCGTGGTCTGCCACTGCCTGAGGCAGGAGGGAAACGCCATTCGCATCATCTCGGCTCGACGTGCCACGCGGCGAGAGGCCGAGCAGTATTGGAGGTGCAGGAGTTGAGAGACGAGTACGATTTTTCGGATGCGCGCGAGAACCCGTATGCGAAGCGCGAGAGGCGTCAGGTGACGATGAACATCGACGTGGAAACACTCGAGTACTTCAAACGCGAGGCGGCTGTGACGGGCGTTCCCTACCAGACGCTCATCAATATGTACCTCGCACAATGCGTCGAGAAGAAACTTCACGCCGCTTTCGTCTAATCGCTTGCAAAGCAAACGAGTGTTCGTTATGATATAGGGAACAAACGTACGCAGTCGGCCTTCACGTGCGGCTGCCAGGTTGGGGGCTCCATCCCTAACTCCCTTGGAGGACAGCCGCTTCTGCTAGGAGAGGAGGCTGTCTTTTTTCATACGCAAATGTAATGCATGGTTTACAGAACGTAATAGTTAGATTACAGTAGGGAGGTACAAATGCAGGTACGCCAGCTTGCGGAGTTCAAGCGTTGGTTCGATCGCATGAGAGACAGGGAGGGACAGCTCAGAGTCGTTCGCCAAGTTGAGCGCATTCGAGTGGCAGGGCGCTATGTTGGCGACTGGAAGGCTGTCGGCGCCGGCGTCGTGGAGGTGCGCATCGCCCGTGGGCCTGGATATCGCATTTACCTATCCATCGAGGATGGCGAGCTCCTCCTGTTGCTCCTTGGGGGAGACAAGTCGAGCCAGCAGAAGGACATAGAGCGTGCGAGGGAACTGCTTGCTGAATGGAGGAATGAGCATGGAAACATATGAGTGGGATGCATCCAAGCACATCCATACGGCCGACGACGTGCGAGCATATCTCAACATCGTGCTCGAGGAGAACGACCCCGTAGCGCTCGTCCAGGCACTGGGCACGGTCGCACGATCGGCCGGCATGACCCAAATTGCCCGCGAAACGGGGCTCACGCGAGAGGGGCTCTATACCTCGCTCGGCAAGAAGGGCAATCCATCGTTTGCCACGGTTGCCAAGGTCCTCGCGGCGCTGGGCCTCAAGCTCCAGGTGGAGTGGGCGTAGGCGGAGCAGCCAGGAGCCATGGTGCACGTATATGCGCCCTGCAAGCGAGCGACAGGTGCCAGCGTGGGAAGATGCTGAAAACCTGCTATAGACGCACTTAGATTTGTTTAGGAAACGCACGTAGCGGGAATAAAACCCTCGATTAACGAGAGGCTCGCGCAAGCATGCTGCGAGCACAAGAGGGAGGTCGCATATGAGAATCGACAAATGGGCGGTCACTGCCCAGGAGGCCCTGCAGGCATCCATGAGCGTCGCAGCCGACGCAGAGGCTGGCTCCATCGAGCCCATCCACCTGCTAAAGGCGCTGCTCTCGTCCGGCGAGCGCAACATCTCTGCAATCGTCGAGCGCGTCGGCGCCGACCCGCGCGCCATCGAGGCGCAGGTCGACGCCATCATCTCCGGCAAGCCCAAGGTCTCGGGCGCTGGCATGGCCGCCCCCGGCAACGACTTCATCCGCGTGGCGGATGCGGCCGAGAAGTGCGCCACCGAGCTGGGCGACTCCTACGTCACCTCCGAGCACCTGCTCTGCGGCCTGGCCGATTCCAAGGGCGATGCGGGCAACGTCCTGCGCGCCGCCGGCGTCACGGCCAAGCGCGTCCGCGAGGCATACGACGACCTGCGCGGCGACGACCGCGTCACCAGCCAGGACGCAAAGCCGCAGTTCGAGGCCCTCGAGCGCTACGGCCGCAACATCACCGACCTCGCCCGCCAGGGCAAGCTCGACCCGGTCGTGGGCCGCGTGGAGGAGATTCGCCGCACGATCCAGGTC
>CACZNT010000012.1 GCA_902782635.1 uncultured Coriobacteriaceae bacterium | reverse complement strand
GTGTCGTTCTACATGCCGTCCATGGGCGGGCTCTATCCCGCCCGCACGTATAACGACGACGGCTACACCCTGAGGGCGACGACGAATCTCCTTGCGCCTGGCTCGACCCTCGTCGATGCCTATGTCTCCAGTGCGCCGGCGGATGCCACGCCCGAGAGGACGGCGAAGGCGCTCTTCGGCCAGTTCATCACCTATAGCGAGGGCAGCGCCTACGCCTTCTACCCGTCCTTCGCGCCCACGTACACCATCAAGTACACCTCCGACGAGGAGGGCACGAGCGTCTACGACACCGTCGACGGGATCAAGAAGACCGAGCTCCCGGACTACGCCCTCCCCGAGTACACCTTCAGCGACCAGCCCATTGCCGGCTGGAAGGTCGTCAGCCCCAGCTACCTGACGGACGAGACCATCCCGGTTGGCACCAAGCTCAGCGCGGTGACGTCAGGGTCGTCGACCCTCGACCAGCAGATCATCGCCAACTACGAGCTCGAGGTCACGATGGCCCCGGTCTACCTGAGGGCCTACACCGTGGACTTCCTCCCCGGCGAGGGCGCGACGGGCTCCATGGCCTCGCTCGTGGACCAGCCAGTGGACCAGGACGTCGCCATTCCGGCGCCCTCCTTCTACAAGTTCAACCACCACGTTGCCGGCTGGGTCGACGAGGACGGCAACGAGTTCGCCGCCGACAAGATCCCGGCCAACACGGTGACCAAGCCCAAGATCACCCTCACCGCCGTCTGGGAGCCCGACGACAACTCCGTCAAGATGAAGGATGGCGAGTTCGAGTTCACCCTCAAGGCAAACGAGCGCGCCACCTTCGACCACATCCCGGCGGGCACGGCCTACCAGGTGTGGGAGGAGACGCCCGCGGGCTGGGTGCTCGTCCAGAGCGTGAACGAGGCAGGCGAGATCCAGCCGCTCGAGACCTCCACGGCCACCTTCGAGAACAAGTACAACCCCAACGAGGCGAGCGTCCAGCTCATCGCGCGCAAGACCCTGAACGGCAAGCCGGCCGACGCGGACGCGTTCACCTTCACGCTCGAGGGCGAGGGCGTGTCGCAGACCAAGGCCAACAAGGCGGGCGGCGGCATCACCTTCGATCCCATCATCTACACGCGCGAGGACGTGGGCACGCACATCTACACCATCTCCGAGGTGCCCGGCAGCGATCCGAACATCATCTACACCGGGGCGCAATACACCGCAACGGTCGAGGTGGCCGACGATGAGGCGGGCAACCTCACTGCCAACGTGAGCTACAGCCGCCTCGAGGGCCCCGCCACCGAGCTGCCCACCTTCAACAACGAGGAGAGGCACGGTACTCTCTACTTGGAGAAGAAGGTGACGGGCGAGGGCGCGCCGGCCGATGCCGAGTTCACCTTCGAGGTGACCCTCTCCGCCGCAGGCGAGTTCGACTACAGGATCTTCAGGAAGTCCGGCAATGTCGATGGCACCATCCGCTCCGGCGGAACCATCACACTCAGGAGCGGCGATAGCGCGAGCATCTTTGCGCTCCCTGCCGGCACCACCTACAGCGTGAAGGAGATTGACCTGCCCGAGGGCTTCACGCTCGTCGAGGAGCTGACGCCGTCGGGCACTATCACGGATGGGCAACACGGGGCCTTGTTCACCAACGCCTACGAGGGCAACGACAGGACGCCGGCCACCATCAACCTCGAGGTGCGCAAGGTCCTCGAGGGTGCCGAGCTCGAGGCAGGGCAGTTCGAGTTCCAGCTGCTCGACGCCGAGGAGAACGTCATCGATGTGGCGTCCAACGACGCCAGCGGCAAGGTGGTCTTCGACCTCATCGAGTTCGAGGCGGCCGGCACCTACACCTACACCGCGCGCGAGATCCCCGGCGATGACGCCGCCATCTCCTACGACGACTCCGATAAGACCATCACCGTGACGGTTGCCCCCGACCCCGATGACGACACCAAGCTCGTCGCCACGACCGACTACGACCCGGATGACGAGACGACCATCCCCACCTTCGTGAACGAGTCCGCGACGGGCAACCTGCTCATCGCCAAGGCGTCCAACGCCAAGAGCGCTGCCGCGCTCGACAGGGACTTCTCGTTCGTCGTTACGCTCGAGGATGCCGAGGGCAACCCGCTCGAGGGCGCGTACGACTACTTCGTCGGACCCTCGGCGGACGACTACGTCGAGGGCACCATCACCTCGGGCGGGACGATCGAGATGAAGGCCGGCTACGTCGCCATGATCTTCGACCTCCCGCTCGGCACGCACTACCGCGTCGTGGAGCAGGAGACGACCGGCTTCCAGCTTGCGACGTCGGTCTTCGACGAGGGCGAGATCACGCTCAGCTCGCTGCTCAACTTCGCGACGTTCGTCAACGAGTACAGCGCCTACGGCGAGACCTCCTTCGAGGCCAAGAAGACGCTCGAGGGCCGCGACCTCGCCGATGGCCAGTTCACCTTCGAGCTGCGCGACGAGGCGGGCAACACCATCAGCTACGCCACCAACGATGCCGAGGGCCTCATCAAGTTCCCGCCGGTCGCCTACACGCAGGATGACGACGGCAAGACCTTCACCTATACCATCTCCGAGATCAAGGCCGACGACCAGGGCTACACCTACGACGACACCATCCTCGAGGTCACGGTGGAGGTGACCGACAACGGCGACGGCACCATGAGCTGCAAGTCCTCCTACGCCGGCGACTCCGACACGCTCGTCAACGTGTACGAGGCGGAGGGCGAGGTCGCGCTCGAGGCCACCAAGCACCTCTCCGGCCGCGCGCTCGCCAAGGATCAGTTCACCTTCGAGCTGGTGGACGGCGAGGGCAACGTGGTGTCCACGGCCAAGAGCGCGGCAGACGGCATCGCCACCTTCCCGGCGCTTGCCTTCACCGAGGCCCAGCTGGGCGAGCACGCCTACACCATCCGCGAGGTCGATGCCGGCAAGCCTGGCTACACCTACGACTCCCACGAGGAGCCCGTCACCATCACCGTCACCGATCCGGGCTTTGGCAAGCTCGACGTCGTCGCCGCCTACGATGAGGACGGCGCCGTGTTCGAGAACGAGTACCACGCGGAGGGCAGCGCCAAGGTGCGCGCCACCAAGGCGCTCTCCGGCCGTCCGCTGGCCAAGGGGCAGTTCTCCTTCGAGCTGCTGGACGCCGAGGGCGCCGTGATCGAGACCGTCACCAACGCCAAGAACGGCGCGGTGGCGTTCGCCCCCATCTCCTACACCGAGGCCGACATGGTCGATGACGAGGGCAAGCCCGTCACCACCAAGGAGTTCGCCTACGCCATCCGCGAGGTCGTGCCCGAGCCGCTGCCCGCCGGCTACGCCTACGACTCCCACGAGGAGACCGTCACCGTGACGGTCACCGACCGCGGCAACGGCAAGCTCGCGACGAGCGTGGCCTACGACGAGGACGGCGCGCTGTTCGAGAACGAGTACGAGGCTGCCGGCAGCGTCGTCCTCGAGGCCGACAAGAGCCTCACCGGCCGCGAGCTGGAGGAGGGCCAGTTCAAGTTCGCGGTGCTCAACGAGGCCGGCGGGGTCATGGCCGAGGGCACGAACGACGCCGACGGCCACATCGTCTTCTCGACGATCAGCTACACCGAGGCCGACATGGTCGACGCGGAGGGCGCGCCGGTCTCCAAGAAGACCGTCACCTACTCCATGGTCGAGCTGGACGACGAGGCCCCGGGCTACGTCTACGACGACCACGCCGAGGAGGTCACCGTCACGCTCGTCGACAATGGCGACGGCACCATCACGGCAACCGCGGCCTACGACGCCGACGGCGCGGCCTTCGAGAACGTCTACGAGGCGACCGGCGAGGCGAAGCTCGTGGCAAAGAAGGTGCTCGACGGCCGCGCGATCGCCGAGGGCCAGTTCGAGTTCGAGCTCATCGACGCTGCGACGGGCGAGGTCATCGAGACCGTGGCCAATGACGCCGATGGCCAGGTGGCCTTCACGCCGATCTCCTACAACCAGGACGAGCTCGGCACCTACGAATTCCAGGTGCGCGAGGTCGTGCCCGATCCGGTGCCGGCCGGCTACTCCTACGACGCGACGGAGTACGCCGCCACCATCGTGGTGACCGACAACGGCGACGGCACGCTCGACTGCGCCATCTCCTACGCCATGCTCCCCGAGGCCGCCGAGCCGGCCGAGGCGCCCGCCGAGGGCGAGATGCCCGCGGAGGTTCCGGGCGAGGGCGAGGGCGACGAGGTCGTGCCCGTCGAGCCCACGCCGGTCGATGCCATCGTCTTCGAGAACGTCTACACCGCCGAGGGCGAGGCCCAGATCAAGCTCGCCAAGAAGCTCACGGGCGCCACGCTCGCGGCCGGGCAGTTCAGCTTCGAGCTGCGCGGGCCGGACGGCAAGCTCATCGAGCGCGCCAAGAACGACGCCTCCGGCAAGATCGCCTTCGCGCCGATCGCCTACACGCAGGCCGACGCGGGCAAGACCTTCGAGTACGCCATCACCGAGGTCGACGGCAAGCAGGCCAACTACACCTACGACAAGCACACCGAGAAGGTGCGCGTCGAGGTGATCGACAACGGCGACGGCACGCTCTCGTGCAAGGTCACCTACCTCGGCAAGACGACGTTCGAGAACGCCTACTCGTCCAAGCGCGTCATCCCCAAGACGGGCGACGCCACCGACTACACGCTTCCCATCGCCGCGGGCTGTGCGGGCGTGGGCGCGCTGATCGTGGGCGTCGTCGCGCGCCGTCGCAAGGACGACTAGCTTCCGTCGCAGATTGCAAGCGCGATTCGCCGAGGGCCCCGGATAATCCGGGGCCCTCGTGCGACAATGGGGACGTTCGCCTTTGTCGCATTTTGCGACAAAGGGGACACTCATAGCCCGTCCGCCGCAAAGGGGAAGCACAATGCCGCGCAAGCCGTCCGCCCGTCCCAAGTCGCCCGCCATCGTGCTGGAGGGTGGCGCCATGCGCGGCATCTTCACCGCCGGCGTCGTCGACGTCCTGCTCGAGAACCGGCTCGACGGCTTCTCGGAGGTGTGGGGGACGTCCGCGGGCGCCATCAACTCCGTGAGCTTCAAGTCGCGCCAGCTGGGCAGGCAGATGCGCGGGTGGCTCGCCTTCCGCGACGACCGCCGCATGATGAGCCTCTTCTCGCTCGCCCGCACGGGCAATATCGTGGGCAACGACTTCCTCTACTACGAGGTGCAGAGCGACATCGACCCCTTCGACTCGGAGGCGTTCGAGGGCAACCCCATGCGGATGTGGGCGTGCGCCAGCGACGTCGTGTTCGGCCAGCCGGCCTATCTCGAGGTCGCCCATCTGCCCGAGGACATGCCCAAGGTGATCGCCTCCGCCTCGATGCCGCTGCTCTCCTCGATGGTGGAGATCGATGGCCATCTCTATCTCGACGGCGGCGGCACGGACTCCGTTCCCGTGGAGGTGGCCCTGGGCCTAGAGGGAGCCAGGAGGCCCGAGGATGCGGGCCCTGCCCCGGAGCGCGCCCTCGTCGTGCTCACGCGCCCGCGCGACTACGTGAGACCGGCCCTGAGCGCCACGCGCACCGCCGCCTATCGCCGCCGCTACGACCAGTATCCCTACTATCTCGAGGCGCTCCTAAGCAGGCCCGAGCGCTACAACGCCCAGCACGAGCGCATCCTCGAGCTCGAGCGGGAGGGGAGGGTCGTCGTGATCGCGCCGGCCGAGACGTTGGCGGTGGGGCTGCCCGAGACGAGCGGGGAGAGGCTGCTGCGCGCATACCTCGCCGGCCGCTCTCAGGCCGAGGCCTCCCTTGACGCCATCCGCGAGCTGCTTTCCTAGCTCCGCCGCGCCGGCGCGCAGCAAATAGTCCCCGTCTGCACGGTTTTGCAGATCCGCAACGACCCTAGGGTCGCTCTGGGACGCCCCTTGCAGCAAATAATCCCCATCTGCATGGTTTCGCTCGGCGCAAACCATGCAGATGCGGAACAAAAGCTGCACCCCGCCAAGAGAGCCTCGCAAAGGCATGGTCACGATTCGCGCAAACCATGCAGATGCGGAATGAAAGCTGCACTGCGCGCGGCGTGCCCCGGCAAGAGCCGTGCCAAGCGCGAAGTGTTCCCCTTGTGTGCTGGCAAAATGCCCCCTTTGCCGCACGTCGCAAGTGATGTACACTTTGAAAGCTTCTTTTGCAGAGCCCCGTAATCTCTGAGAAGAAACAGCAAGACGGTCTGTCCAGAGGCCGTCCGCAAGACCGCAAAGTGGAGGAGTCTCGTGAACAACAAAACGACTCACTATGCCAAGGCAGGCGAGGTCGAGCGCCAGTGGGTGCTCATCGATGCCGATGGCGCGACGCTGGGACGCCTGGCCACGCAGGTCGCAACCATCCTGCGCGGCAAGAACAAGCCCCAGTACACCCCCAACACCGACACCGGTGATTTCGTGGTGGTCATCAACGCCGACAAGGTGCAGCTCACCGGTCTCAAGGCCGACAAGAAGCAGTACTGGCGCTACTCCGGGTGGCTCGGCGGCCTCAAGTTCGAGTCCTTCAAGGACGCGATGGAGAAGCACCCCGAGCGCGTGGTCGAGCACGCCGTCAAGGGCATGCTCCCCAAGACCACCCTCGGCCGCCAGCAGTTCAAGAAGCTGAAGGTCTACGCTGGGCCCGAGCATCCGCACGCAGCCCAGAATCCCGTCAAGATCGAGCTGGAGGGATAACCGATGGCTGAGAATACCGCAGTTTACATGGCCACTGGCCGCCGCAAGGAGGCCGTCGCACGCGTGCGCCTCGTTCCCGGCACCGGCAAGGTGACGGTCAACGGCCGCGACGCCGCCGAGTACTTCGGCCGTCAGCAGCTCGTCGACAACGCCTGCGCGCCGTTCAGGGTCACCGACACCGTCAACGCCTTCGACGTCCTCGCCAAGTGCGATGGCGGCGGCATCACCGGTCAGGCTGGCGCCCTGCGCCTGGGCATCGCCCGCGCGCTGCTCGACGCCGGCGACTACCGCGCCGACCTCAAGAAGGCCGGCTTCCTCACCCGCGACGCCCGCGAGGTGGAGCGCAAGAAGTACGGCCTGAAGAAGGCCCGCAAGCGCCCGCAGTTCTCCAAGCGCTAAGCGCCTGCGAACATCGCCTTTTCGGAAGCCCGTCGCCTCGTGCGGCGGGCTTCCTGCATTTGGCCGGCAGGGCGGGGGAGCGGCGCAGCTCGGCGACCCCTTGCCAATTAATGCGCAAGTTATTTGGCGACATGCGGCTCCTCCAGGAAAAAGCCCAGGTCGCGCCATAACTTGTTCATTAGCCCTTGACGGCGGGCGTCGCCGCCTTTACCGGATTTGCGCCCGAGCTGCTAAAATGGGGATGCATAGCACCCGCACGCACCTGACACGGACAAGGGGTTGTCATGAAGTACTTCGGCACCGATGGATTCCGCGGCCGCGCCAACGAGACGCTCACCGTCGACCACGCCTTCAAGATCGGCCGTTTCGTCGGCTGGTACTACGGCGCGCGCAAGGAGAAGAAGGCGCGCATCGTCATCGGCAAGGACACGCGCCGCTCCAGCTACATGTTCGAGTCCGCCCTGATCAGCGGCCTCGTCGCCAGCGGCGCCGACGCCTACATGCTGCATGTCATCCCCACGCCGGGCGTTTGCTTCGAGGTGATCGACGGCGAGTTTGACTGCGGCATCATGGTCTCTGCCAGCCACAACCCCTATACCGACAACGGCATCAAGCTCGTCAACCGCGACGGCTACAAGATGGACGAGGACGTGCTCGAGAAGATCGAGGCGTTCATCGATGGCGAGGTCGATGTCCCGCTGGCCACGGGGGACGCCATCGGCCAGACGGTCGACTACATGGTGGGCCGCAACCGCTACATCGCCCACCTCATCTCGAGCGCGAACTTCTCGCTGCAGGGCATGCGCATCGGCCTCGACTGCGCGAACGGCTCCGCCTCGAGCGTGGCCAAGCCGGTGTTCGACGCGCTCGGCGCCGACGTGCACATCATCAACAACTCGCCCAACGGCTTCAACATCAACGTCGACTGCGGGTCCACGCACATCCAGAACCTGCAGACCTTCGTCGTGCGCAACAACCTCGACGTGGGATTCGCCTACGATGGCGACGCCGACCGCTGCCTGGCGGTGGACGAGAACGGCCACCTCGTCGACGGCGACCTCATCCTCTATGTGTGCGGCCGCTACCTCTCCAAGTACGGCCGCCTGGTGAAGGACACCGTGGTGCCCACCGTCATGAGCAACTACGGCCTGTTCAAGGCCTTCGACGAGATCGGCATCAACTACGAGACCACGGCCGTGGGCGACCGCTTCGTGTACGCCTGCATGCGCGAGAAGGGCTACACGCTGGGCGGCGAGCAGAGCGGCCACATCATCTTTGGCGACCTCGAGACCACGGGCGACGGCATCATGACGTCGCTGCGCGTGATGGAGGCGGTGCGCACCGAGCGCGAGTCGCTCTCCACGCTGTGTCGGCCTGTCACCCTCTACCCGCAGCAGCTCGACAACGTGCAGGTGAAGGACCGCGTCGCAGCCGAGTCCGACCCGGCGGTGGCCGAGGCCGTGAAGCGCGCCGAGGAGCTGCTCGCCGGCAACGGACGCGTGCTCATGCGCGCCAGCGGCACCGAGCCTCTCATCCGCGTGCTGGCAGAGGCGCCCACGCGCGAGGAGTGCCGCGCGGCCAACGAGATCGTCCTCGCCGCCCTGGAGGCCCACCGCGCCTAAACCCCCCCGCGTGACAAAGGGGACGCACCTTTTTGACAAAGGGGACGCACCTTTTTGTCACATTTTGTGACAAAAAGGTGCGTCCCTTTTGTCACGTCCCATTTGTCGCATCGCAAAAAGAGAAGCGGCCCGCCCGAAAGATCGGGCGGGCCGCAAGCACAGGGAGAAGCCTGTGGAGGCGCAGCGCTAGGAGAGGACGCTCAGCAGCCAGTCCACGTCCTTGGTGGTGCGCATCTGCTCGACGACGCTCTCGTCCTCGAGCGCCTTGGCGATGTTGGCCAGCACCTGCAGGTGCTCACCGTCGGCGCCGGCAAGGCCGAACACCAGGTAGGCCTTCTCGCCGCCCCACTCGACGCCGTCGGGATACTGGTGCAGCGTGACGCACGTCTTCTTGACGCTGTCCTTGGCCTCGTTGGTGCCGTGCGGGATGGCGACGCCCATGCCCATGTACACGCTCTGCACGCGCTCGCGCTCGTGCATGGCCTCGATGTAGGCCTCGTCAACGGCGCCATGGGCCATCAGGAGCTCGCCGGAAGCCTGGATCGCGTCGTCCTTGGAGACGCTCTTGCAGCCGAGCTTGATGCCGTCGCGGTCGATGGCGACGCCCTTGCCGCGTGACTCGACCTGCTCGGTGGCGGCCGCGACATCGGTCTCGCCCACGCCGGACTTGCTCGCCACGCTCACGAGGTCGCCGTAGAGGCTGTCGAGCGCGGGGTCGGCCAGGAAGTTGTCGATGATCACGAACTGCGCGTTGGGGGCGCAGGCCTGGGCGCGCGGCGCGAGGTTGCGCTGGACGACGACGATGTTGGCGTCGGCGGGAACCTCGTCGACGGAGGAGTGCTCGACCACGCAGTCGGGACGGTCCAGCTTGATGCGGTTGCGGAAGCGCGTGGCGCCCATGGCGGAGGAGCCCATGCCGGCGTCACAGGCGAAGATGATCTTGTCGCCGAAGCCGCTGGCCACGGAGGTGGCGCCGGCAACGGCGCCGGCAGCGGCGGACTTCATGCCGGACACGGCGTCCTGGGCCTCGGAGAGGTCCTTGGCGTCGGTGTTGCGCACGATGACGGAGGCGATGAAGAACGAGATGGCGGCGGCGAGGGCGACGCCGATGAGGGTCATGATCTGCGTGCCGGGGGCGGCCATCGACATGAAGGCGATGATGGAGCCGGGGGAGGCGGGGGCGACGAGGCCGCAGCCGGTGATGGTGAACCAGAAGATGGCGGCGATGTTGCCCACGATGGGAGCGATGATCACGGCCGGGTTCATGAGCACGTAGGGGAAGTAGATCTCGTGGATGCCGCCGAGGAAGTGGATGATGGTGGCGCCGGGAGCGCTCTGACGCGTGGTCTCATCCTTGGCGAAGAACATGTAGGCGAGCAGCACGCCCAGGCCGGGGCCGGGGTTGGCCTCGAGCATGAACATGATGGACTTGCCGAGCTCGGCCACCTGCGTGGTGCCGATGGGCGTGAAGATGCCGTGGTTGATGGCATTGTTGAGGAACAGCACCTTGGCCGGCTCGATGAAGATGGCCAGCAGCGGCACGAGGCCCGCGTTGGTGAGAACCTCGACGCCAGCGGTGAGCACCGTGAGGATGGCGCCCATGAACGGGCCCACGGCAACGTAGCTGAACAGGCAGAGGATGAGGCCGAGGATGCCCACGGAGAAGTTGTCGATGAGCATCTCGAAGCCGGCGGGCGTCCAGTTCTTCGCCCACTCATCCCACTTCTTGATGACCCAGCCAGCGAGCGGGCCGACGAGCATGGCGCCCATGAGCATGGTGTACTCGGAGCCCACGATGGCGCCCACGATGGCGATCGAGGCGATGACGCGACCGCGCTTGCCGCCCATGATCTCGCCGCCCTGGCCGGCGATCAGGATGGGGATGAGGTAGCTGAGCATGGGGCCGACGATCTGGCTGAACTCGGCGTTGGGCAGCCAGCCCGTCTCGATGAACAGGGCCGTGATGAAGCCCCAGGCGATGAATGCGCCGATGTTGGGCATGACCATGGAGCTCAAGAACTTGCCGAACCGCGATACTGACTCTCTCATAGAAGCCATCTGAGTTCCTTCCCCTCTTTCCTCTCTGTGCATTCCTTGCAATGTTGATTCAACAGTGAAGTCGTATGAATCACTTTTGAAACAACAACAAACGATGAAACGATTATAGGTAAGCAAAAGCCGTTGACAAGTATGCTGAACATAGAATTCTTTCAATTTGGCTTTAGATTCCGGTGAACGGTATGACTGTTGACATGAAAGCGACTTTTATTAGAATGACAGTCAAACTAACCCAAAGCGATGGCCGTCTGGAAGGAGACGCATATGAAGACCAAGGCAGTGAGGCTCCACGGCGCGATGGATCTGAGGCTCGACGAGTTCGACCTGCCCCCGATCAAGGACGACGAGATGCTCGTGCGCATCGTGTCCGACTCCATATGCATGTCCACCTACAAGATGGCCACCCTCGGCGCCGACCACAAGCGCGTTCCCGCCAACGTGGCGGAGCACCCCGTCATCTGCGGCCACGAGATGGCGGGCGACATCGTCGAGGTGGGCGCCAAGTACGCCGACAAGTACCAGCCCGGTCAGAAGTTCACCATCCAGCCCGCCATCAACTACAAGGGCTCGATGGACTCGCCCGGCTACTCCTACGAGTTCTGCGGCGGCGACTCCACCTACTGCATCCTCCCGCAGGAGATCTTCGCCACCAACTCCTTCCTCGTCTACGAGGGCGAGGCCTACTACCAGGCCTCCCTCGCCGAGCCGCTGTCCTGCTCCATCGGCGCCTTCAACGCCGCCTACCACACCAAGATGGGCGTCTACACGCACGAGATGGGCATCCGCGAGGGCGGCAACCTCGCCATCACCGCGGGCGCGGGCCCGATGGGCCTGGGCGCCCTCACCTATGCCATCCACCGCGACCGCAAGCCGGGCCTCATCGTGGTGACCGACATTAACCAGGAGCGCCTCGACCGCGCCGCCTCGCTGTTCCCGCCCGAGCAGGTGAGGGCCGAGACGGGCGTCGAGCTCGTCTTCGTGAACACCGGCGAACTCGATGACGCCGTGGCCCACCTGCGCGGCCTCACGGACGGCAAGGGCTACGACGACGTCCTGTGCTATGCGCCGGTGGCTCCGGTCGTGGAGCAGTCGAGCGCCATCCTCGGCCGCGACGGCTGCCTCAACTTCTTCGCCGGCCCCACCGACACCGCCTTCTCCGCACCCATCAACTTCTACGACGTCCATTACAATTCGACGCACGTGATGGGCACCACCGGCGGCAACACCGACGACATGATCGAGTCGCTCGAGCTCACCGCCGCGGGCCGCATCGACCCG
>CACZNT010000011.1 GCA_902782635.1 uncultured Coriobacteriaceae bacterium | reverse complement strand
TTCAAGGGCAAGAAGCAGCTCGTCTTCAAGTTCAAGAAGCGCAAGCGCTATCACCGCCTCAAGGGCCACAGGCAGAACCTCACCAAGCTCGAGATCACCACGCTGCCCACCGCCAAGGCGGAGGCCAAGAAGTCCGCGAGCACCAAGGACAAGGCCGAGGGCGATGAGAAGAAGCCCGCTAAGAAGGACGCGGCCGACAAGGCCGACGAGTAGTCAACAACCCAAAGATAGGCAGGTAGCAACATGGCACACAAGAAGGGTCTCGGCTCCTCGCGCAACGGTCGCGATTCCAACGCCCAGCGTCTTGGCACGAAGGTCTACGGCGGTCAGGCCATCAAGACCGGCCAGATCATCGTTCGTCAGCGCGGCACGCACATCACCCCGGGCGAGAACGTCGGCCGCGGCAAGGACGACACGCTCTTTGCGCTCGCCGACGGCGTCGTGCAGTTCACCAAGGGCTCCAAGCACCGCGTGCACGTTCGCCCCGTCGAGGCTTAAGGGCCTGGCAATCGCAAGTACGGCCCCCGGTCTTGAAGGCTGGGGGCCTTTCTCTTATCACGACAACGCAAGGCAAGAGGTCCGAAAGTGTTTACCGATCTATCACGCATAAACGTTCGAGGGGGTGACGGCGGCGCGGGCTGCATTTCGTTCAGGCGCGAGGCCCACGTCCCCAAGGGCGGGCCGGACGGCGGCGACGGAGGCCATGGCGGAAACGTCATCCTCGAGGCCGATCCCCAGCTCTCCTCTCTCATCGACTATCGCTACAAGCACCACTTCCGCGCCGAGCGCGGCACGCATGGCAAAGGCGCGCGCCGTCATGGGAAAGACGGCGAGGACCTCGTCCTGCGCGTTCCTTTGGGGACGGTGGTGCGCGACCTCGACATGGAGACGCTCGAGCCCGCCTACGAGATCGCCGACCTCACCATCCCCGGAGAGCGCGTCATCGTGGCTCCGGGCGGCGTGGGCGGCCGCGGCAACATCCACTTCGTGACCTCCGTCCGTCGCGCGCCTGCCTTCGCGGAGAAGGGCGAGCCCGCCATCGAGCACTGGATCGAGCTCGAGATGAAGCTCATGGCCGATGCCGCGCTCGTTGGCATGCCCTCCGTGGGCAAGAGCTCGCTCATCTCGCGGATGAGCGCCGCGAAGCCCAAGATCGCCGACTATCCCTTCACGACCCTCGTGCCGAACCTCGGCGTCGTGCGCGGGCCCGATGAGAGCTCCTTCGTCGTTGCCGACGTCCCCGGCCTCATCGAGGGCGCGAGCGTGGGCAAGGGCCTGGGCCACCAGTTCCTGCGCCACATCGAGCGCACGGCCCTCATCCTGCACGTCGTCGACCTCACGGGCGGCTTCGAGGGGCGCGACCCGGTGGAGGACTACCACATCATCAACGAGGAGCTCGGCGCCTATGCCTCCGAGCTTGCGGCGCGTCCGCAGATCGTCGTCGCGAACAAGGCCGACATGCCCGACGTCGAAGATGCCCTCGCGCGCCTTCGCGTCGCCGTCGAGGCGGACGGCAGGGAGCTCTTCTGCGTCTCTGCGCTCACCGGCGCAGGGCTCGACTCGCTCATCGGCGCATGCGCCACCAAGGTGGCCGAGCTGCGCGCCGAGGCGGTGCACGATACCGACCGCAAGCCGCAGGACAGGCTCTGGGAACGTCGTCGTCGCGAGCGCGACCGCGCATTCACGGTACGCGACCTCGGTGGCCACGTGTTCTGCGTGGAGGGCGCGGCCATCGAGCGCATGGTGGTCCAGACCGATTGGGATAACGACGAGGCCGTGCTTTTCCTCCAGCATCGCTTCGAGCGCATGGGCCTCAACGATGCCCTGGAGAAGGCCGGCTGCAAGCCAGGCGACGAGGTGCGCATCCTCGAGCTCGCCTTCGAATACGACGCATTTGCTGCCGAGGATGCCTTCTCGGAGCTTGACGACCGCGACGATGCGGTGCTCGGGGGTGGTGAGCGGTGAAGCTCGAGAAGGGCCAGACCATCTGCATAAAGATCGGCTCGTCGACGCTGCTCGACGATTCCGGCAAGCTCGACGTCGCCTTCGTGCGCTCGCTCTGCGACCAGGTGGCAGAGCTCGCCTCGCGCGGCATGAGCGTGGTGATCGTCTCGAGCGGCGCCGTGGGCTGCGGCTTCGGCCGCCTCGGCTTCGACAAGCGCCCAACCGACCTGGCAACGCTTCAGGCCTGCAGCTCCGCAGGGCAGGCGCTTCTTACCGAAACCTACGCCGAGGCCCTCGCCGCGCATGGCATCGCCTGCGGGCAGGTGCTGCTCACGAGGCGCGACGTGCTCTCGCGCGAGAGCTACCTCAACGCCCGTGCCACCCTCGACCGTCTGCTCGAACTTGGCGCAGTCCCCGTCGTCAACGAGAACGACGCCACGTCGAACGCCGAGTTCAACTTTGGCGACAACGACATGCTCGGGGCAATCGTCTCCACCCTCATTGACGCCGACCTCTACGTAATCATGAGCGACATCGAGGGGCTATACGACGAGGACCCATCCAAGAACCCCAATGCCGACCTCATCGGTCGCGTGAGCTCCGT
Source organism: uncultured Coriobacteriaceae bacterium (assembly GCA_902782635.1). GTDB lineage: Bacteria > Actinomycetota > Coriobacteriia > Coriobacteriales > Atopobiaceae > CACZNT01. Next base: position 1,924 of record CACZNT010000011.1, on the reverse strand, counting down.
GAGCAGCGAGATCTTCGAGATGGCGGGCGGCGCGGGATCCGGCGTGGGCACAGGCGGCATGGTCACCAAGCTGCGCGCGGCCCGCGCCATGGTGGCCGCGGGCATCCCGATGGTGATCTGCCAGGGCCGCTCTGCAAACGTCCTCGTCCACATCGCCGACGGTCAGGACGTCGGAACGCGCTTCGAATCCGACGACGAGGCCCATTCCAACCCGCGCAAGCTCTGGATTGGCCTGGCGGGCATCCCCAGGGGAACGCTCACCATCGACGATGGGGCCCTCCGCGCCCTCGTCGAGGATGGCGGCTCGCTGCTCCCCGTCGGCGTGCGGGATTGCGAGGGCAGCTTCGAGGCCGGCGACGTCGTCGACATTCGCTCTGGCGACGCCACCCTCGTGGCGCGCGGTCTCGTGAGATACTCTTCTGAGGAGATGGGGCAGGTGAAGGGTCTGCGTCTCGACGTCATCGCCCGATTCCTGCCCGAGCGCGATGGCCAGCCCTGCGTCCATCGCGACGAGATGCTCCTGTTCTGAGACCTTGAGGAGGTACGTATGGGCGAGGCTAGGGACAAGGCAGCTGCGGCTCGCGCCGTCATGCGCCAGCTCGCATCCGCGCCAGACGACCAGCGCCGTCGCGCCATCTGCTGCGCCGCCGACGCCATAGAGGCCCGCAAGGCGGATGTGCTCGCGGCCAACGCGCGCGACATGGAACGTGCGCGCGCGAACGGCATGAGCCTCCCGCTCCAGGACCGTCTCATGCTCGACGAGGATCGCCTGGCCTCAATCTGCGCGGCCATGCGCGAGGTGGCCTCCCAACACGATCCTCTGGGGCGCGTTCTTGACGGCGGACGCCTGGACAGCGGCGTTAGGCTCGAGCGGGTGACGGTCCCGCTGGGCGTCATCGCGATGGTCTACGAGGCGCGCCCGAACGTCACCGCCGATGCCTTCGCGCTCTGCATGCGCGCAGGAAACGCCTGCATCCTTCGCGGCGGCTCGGCAGCGCATGACTCCTGCGAGACCATCGCCCAGTGCTGCCGCGAGGGTGTCGAGGCCGCAGGTCTACCGGGCGATTGCGTGAGCTACATCAGCTCTGAGGGCCACGAGCAAACCGACGAGCTCATGCGCGCGTCGGGCCTCGTCGACGTGCTCATCCCGCGCGGCGGTGCCTCGCTCATCAAGGCCTGTGTGGAGAACGCCACCGTTCCCGTCATCGAGACGGGGACGGGCAATTGCCACATCTACCTCGAGAAGAGCGCCCAGGTCGACATGGCGGTGGACATCGTCATCAACGCCAAGTGCTCGCGTCCGGGCGTCTGCAACGCCGCAGAGTCGCTCCTCGTGGACGAGGAAGCGGCCGAGCGTCTCCTGCCTCCGGTGCTCGAGGCCCTCGCCGAGCGCGGCGTCGAGCTCGTGGGCGACGCTCGCTCGTGCAAGATCGCGCACGAGCAGGGGATTGACATGGCCGAGGCAAGCGAGGAGGACTTCGCCACCGAGTTCCTCGACCTCAAGATCTCCGTTGCCTGCGTCGATGGCGTCGAGGCTGCCATCGAGCACGTGAACGCCCATGGCACGGGCCATTCCGAGGCCATCGTCACGCAGGACTACGCCGCGGCCGAGCGCTTCCTCGCGGGCGTCGACGCGGCGGCCGTGTACTGCAACGCCTCCACGCGCTTCACCGACGGCGGCGTCTTCGGGCTAGGCGCCGAGATCGGCATCTCCACCCAGCGTCTGCACGTGAGGGGTCCCATGGGCGCCGATGCGCTCACCACCACCAAGTACCTCATCCGCGGCGAGGGGCAGATCCGATGAGCCCGGCGGCCGATCTCGGACACGACCTGCCGAGCCTGGGACAGGACCCGAACCGCATCTACCGCCTCGGCATCATGGGCGGCACCTTCGACCCCATCCACTACGGCCACCTCGTGGCCG
>CACZNT010000010.1 GCA_902782635.1 uncultured Coriobacteriaceae bacterium | reverse complement strand
CTCCGCTGCGGGCTCTGCCTCAGTCTCCGCTGCGGGCTCTGCCTCAGTCTCCGCTGCGGGCTCTGCCTCAGTCTCCGCTGCGGGCTGCGGATCGACCGCGGACTCGCCCTGGGGCTCGACGACGCCCTCTGCGGCGTAGTCGCCCTCGGCAGGTGCGAAGGGCATGAAGCCGCCCTGCTCATCGTAGGGCTCCCCCTCGTAGGGCGCGTCCTCGTAGAACTCATCCTCGGCAGGCGCGGGGTTGATCAGGTTCTCGATGAAGGCGGGGAGCTTGAACGGGAGCTTGAACGGACGCTCCTCCTCGTAGGCAAGCTCGTCCTCGTAGGAATCGCTGCCGTAGGCCTCGCCCTCGTAGGGCTCGCCGTCGAAGAAGCCCTCGGCCGTAACGCCGTCCTCGGCGGTGACGAACGCGGCATCGTAGTGCTCCTCGGGCAGCGGCTCTGCGTACACGGCCTCGTCAGCGCCCTCCTCGCCGGGCACGAGCTCGCCGAGGAACTCCTCCTGCGGCTCGCCAGTTGTCTCGTCACCAGCTGCGGGGACGTCTTCGGCCGGAGTCTCGCCCTCGACGGAAGCCTCGCCCTCGAGCGGCGCCTCGCCCTCGACGGGAGCTGCCCCCTCGAGCGGATACGGCTCGTCGGCGTACATGCCCTCTGCGTCCGTATCGTCGTAGAGCTCATCGGCAGGTCCGCCGAAGAACGACTGAACGCCCGTGCGGATGCGGTCGAAGATGTTGCCCGCCCCGCTCGTGATGCCGCCGAACGCGCCGGCGATGCCGCCCTCGTCCTCCACCACGGGCTCGTCGTCGAGCGTGACCTCACCCGCGTAGTAGCTGTCGTAGGCCTCCTGCTCGTAGGCTGCGTCCTCGGCAGGAAGCTCCTCGAAGCGCTCGTCCTCGCTCACGCCGCGCCTGCGACGGGATGCCGGCGCGATGACGGGCGTACGGCGGACGGTGCGCTCTTCGACCGGCGTCTCGGGGACGGCGGGTGCCTCGACGTAGGCGATCTCGCAGGTCTCGGGCAGCATGCCCAGGCTCTCGAGGATCTCCTTGCCATGGCGCGTGGCCGCGGGAAGCGCGGGCTCGGCTGCGACCTGCTGTCCAAGGTCGGCATCCTCGTAGCCCTCGTCGCGGGAGGCGTCGCCCTCCCCTTCCCACGTGGCTGCCTCTTCGCCGGCGACGGGCACGAACTCCGCGCCATCCCCCACCTCGGCTGCCGTGCGGGCGTCCTCCAGGCCAATGCCGCGCTGGATCGGCTCGTCGGGAACGGCCCACTGGATCTCGGGCTTGGGGCGCACCTGTTCGAGGACGCCGAGCATGGAGGCGACGGCGGCCTTGTTGTCGTTCGAGCCCGGGGTGCACGGCATGAAGCGCTCGGCCACGATGCTCACGCCGATGAGCAGCACGGGAAGCGCCGCGATGAGGCAGAGCACCCAGGTGAAGCGGCGGAAGCCCTCGGGCAGGAACACGAGCGCCTGCGTGAGCGCGAGCGCCGCAGTAATGGGGATGCAGTATGCCGAGACGCGCGTGAGCAGCGGGCGGTAGTGGCCGAGGCCGATGCGCTGCAGGAAGTCCTCATGCGGCGTGTCGTAGTGGGCGACGATGACGATGGGGCGATTGCCCTTGGCCACCAGCGGGCCGGAGGCGCGGTGGCAGGCGATGACGTTCTGGCTCTTCGCCTGGGGACCGTAGCGGCGGACGATGTCGTTGCCGAACGCGTCCAGCAGCAGCAGAGCGGCCGCGGCGAGGGCGAACAGGATTCCCACCACGCGGGCCACGCCGGCGAGCCCGGCGAGCAGCGCGCCCAGGAACAGCACGATCCTCAGGATGCCCAAGGTGGTCTTAGCCGAAGACGGGGCGGAGAACTCCTGGACCGTCGCCTGGAGATCGTGCGCCTCGAAGATGTCGGCGATGGTCTTGGCCGCCTGGAGCTCCTCCTGGCTGTTAGCCGGGGCGATGCCTATCTCCTGGTCGAGATAGTCCAGGTAATCACGGGTGGTGGTTGCCATATCTAGAGCCTCTCAGAAGAGATTTCGGGCATTGTCGACGTACAACTCTCGAGTATACGTCTCGAATGACGTTTCCGCAGACGAGAGTACGCATTTTGACGGGAAACGGGGGATATCGCCGGGCGTGACGCTTGGGGACTGGGAGGTGCGGACGAAGACTTGGAGATGATCCGAGGGAGGTCCGCATGGGACTGGGGAGCTACACGGTCGAGGAGAGGCTGCGGGTCGCCCAGTACCACACGAGGAGCTGGGCGGGGATCTGCGAGGAGCACGGCGTGGCGCGGTCGATGTCGAGGAGGGGGCGCTCGCCGGACAACGCGAGGATGGAGGGCTTCTTCGGCCTCCTCAAGCGGGAGCTCCTGCGCTGCAGGGACTGGGAGGGCGCGAGCATGGAGGAGCTCTGCGCGCAGCTGGACGAGTGGCTGACGTGGTACAACGAGGACAGGAGGACGATCAGGCCCGGCTGGAAGAGCCCGATGGAGTACAGGAGGAGCCTGGGGCTGAGCCTCTAGGCCCTCCAAGTTTTCGTCCTCACCTCCCAGTCTCTCTTGTCATATCAAAAGGGACAGGTTCGATTGCCATATGCGGGGGGGTTGGCTACAAAACGAAGTATTGCGGCTGGATTCATCGACTCATCGGGTAGCGGCCATCTGCGACCTGCTAATTTGCAGCGCAATACCCGACGAATCCCAAAACTCAACCGCAATACTTCGTTTTGTAGCCATCCATGCGGCGCCAGAGCGGCTCGCAGCTACAGGCAACACGCATCACGACTGCCCGGACGGGCGGCCGTATGACAAAAGGGACTGTCCCCAACTGTCACGCGGGCTGTCCGCTGCCCGAGTGGGGTAAGGTTGGGACATCGTGAAAGGAGCATGCGTGGCATCAGCAAACCGCAAGGCAACCCCCTCGCAGGGCGAGAGCTTGCAGCGCCTCGCCTCGCTCGCGGGGCTCTTCATGTCCAGCCGGACGCCGCTCAAGTCGAGCGAGGTTTACGCCCACGTCTACCCCGACTACGACGATCCGGATAGCGCCGAGACGAGGTTTCGCGAGGACCGCGGCCACTTTGCGGCGCGGGGCTTCGTGATCGAACAGGCAGGAAATCGCGACGGCGAGCTGCTCTGGCACGTCGCGGATGGCACCTTCGCCGGCAGCGTCGAGCTCGACCCGGACGAGCTGCTCGTACTCGCCGGCGCCGCGCGCACCCTCCTCCAGGACAGCTCCTTCCCCTTCACCGACGACCTGCGCTCGGCGCTTGCCAAGGTGTCGGGCTCCTTCGACCAGGTCCTCCCCTCCTCCGCGCTCGCAGGCGAGAGGGAGGAGCTCGGCGAGGCGGCACGGGTCGTGACCAGGGCACTCTCCTCCCATAGGGGCGTCGAGGTGACCTATGTGAACGCCAAGGGCGAGCGCTCCGAGCGCCGCCTGGCCTGCTGGGGCGCCTACCCGCTGCGCGGCCAGACCTACGTTGTCGCCGCGCGCCTCGAGGACGCCGGCGAGCCGGAGCCCGAGCTTCGCCGCTACCGGCTCGACCGTTTCGAGGAGGCGCGCCTGCTCGACGAGGAGTTCGAGGTGCCGGAGGACTTCTACGTCGAGGACATGGAGCTGCTCCCCTTCCAGATCGGGGACGAGGATTTCGAGTTTGAGGCGGCCGTGCCGGCGCCGCGCGTGGCCGAGCTGCGCAACCTCGTGCGCGACCGCGCCAGCGTGCGCGAGTCGCAGGGGTCGGCGCGTCTCGTGGCCCGCGCATGCTCCACGCGCGCCGCGGCAGCCTGGGCCATAGACCTCGGCCTCACGCCCGTATCCCCCGAGCCGGTGGTGGGCGAATGGCGGAGGCTCCTCGAGGAGGTGGCGCGATGAGCAGGGGACGGATGTCGCTTGACGTGCTCGCCGGGCATGTCATCGCGCTCGTGGCATCGCTCGACCACGAGATGGCGGCGCTCACCGCCGAAGGCATCGCCGACCGCCTCGGCGTGAGTGACAAGCTCGCCGAGCAGCTGCTCGCGGCCCTGCGTGCCCCCTCCGACGAGGGCACCCTCGGCTATCCCACCTACGACGACGAGCAGGGGCGCACCGTCCTCCCCTACCTCACGAGCCTGCACGGCCGCGCGCTGCGCCTCAGCGAGGAGGAGTCGGCCGCGCTCTCGGCAGCCCTCTCGGCCGCGGGCGTCGCCGAGAACTCGAGCCTGCGTGAGAAGGTCGCGGGCGGCTTCATGGCACCCGGCTTCGACCAGGAGCTCATCGACCGCATCTACGCCGCGTCCGGCACCACCAAGCGCGGCAGCCGAGCGCTCGTCTGCACGGAGGCCGCACAAAAGGGACGCCGCCTGAGCTTCGACTACCCCACGCACGACGGCTCCTCACTCGCGAAGCGCACCGTCGACCCCATCGCGCTCAGGACGATGAGCGGCCGCTGGTACCTCGACGGATTCGACGTCGACCGCGATGCCGTGCGCACCTTCGCCCTGGACAAGATGGGCGACCCCGAGATGGTGGGTCCCGCGCAGGACCATGGCGACGTTGCCGCGCTGGGTCATCCCGACGCGCGGACGGTTCGCCTCTCCTTCGCCAGCGACTACTACCTCACGCTCTTCGAGTGGCCGGGGCTGCGGCTGCTCGGCGAGGCCGGTGACGGCGCGATCGAGGCCGAGATCGACTATTGGGGCGGCACCTGGCTTCCCAGGAGGATCGCCGCGTGCGGCGGCGACGTTCGCTGCGACGATGCCGACGTGATGGCACGCGCCCGCGCGCATGCGCAGGAGAGCCTCGGCTGCTGACGGACACAAGCGAATGCGCGGCCCGGTCGGGGCCTGTTCTTGCCGATGAGGGGACTTCCGGCGAGCGTTAGCGCGAGGCGCGCCACTCGGCGATGTGGTCGCCTACCTCTGAGGTGGGCAGCACCACGCCCGACCTGCTCGGCAGCGACTCCGTGAAGTAGCGTCCATAGCTCTTCGTGATGAGGCGCGAGTCGGCTAGCACCAGCACGCCCGAGTCGGTGGCCGTGCGGATGAGACGCCCGGCTGCCTGCTTCACCTGGAGCACGGCCTCGGGCATCGCGTACTTCCACCACGCCCTGCGTTCCTCGCGCTTGTCGCGCTCGCGGGCGAGCGGGTCGTTGGGGCTCGCGAAGGGCAGCTTGGGGATGACAACGCAGCGCAGCGTATCGCCTGCCGCGTCGAAGCCCTCCCAGAACGAGCGCAGGGCCAGAAGCGACAGCTGCTCCTCGTTGAGGAAGCGCTCGCGCGCCCGTCGCACGCCGATGCCGCGCTCCTGGCAGAGCAGGTCGAGCCCCTCCTCGGCGAGGCGCGGCTTGAGGCCGTCGAAGATGCGCTCCATCTCGCGCCTGTTGGTGAACAGCGTGAGCACCGAGCCGCCCATCGCCACGTGGACGTCGAAGAGCAGGTCCTCCAGGGCGCGCAGGTAGTCGCGGCTGTTCGGGTCGGGCATGTCGCCGGCGAGCACCACCCGCATCGCGTTGTCGAAGTCGAAGCTCGAGTCGAGACGCACGTGGCGCGCCTCCACCTCCCCGAGGCGATCGAGGCCCACCGACTGCTCGAAGTGGGAGAAGTCGTCGCCCACGGCGATGGTTGCCGAGGTGAAGCACACCGAGAGCATCTCGGGCAGCCAGCGCTCGGCGAGCTCGGCGCCTATGTCAATCTTCTCGGCGGTGAGGCACTCCGTCCCCACGCGACCGCGGGCGCGCGAGAAGCTCGCGGAGTACACGTAGCTGTCGTCGGTCCCCTCGCAGACGAGCCTGAGCGCGGAGAGGATCTCCTTCACCTGGCGCGTCGCCTCGACGAGGTCGCTCGGCGCCTGGGGGAAGCCCTCGGCGATGGCCTGGTTTGCCGCGTCGAGGCGCGTGCAGGCCTCCTCGAGCGCCGATGCCGCCACGTCGGCCGCATCCAGCACCATCGCCCACTCAGGGCTCTGGCGCACCTCGTCACCCAGCCAGAGGGTGACGTCGTCGTAGCCGCTCCTGGGGGCCACGCCGTCCAGGCCACGGACAGCGTCGAAGAGCTCGCCGCAGGCAAGCGAGGCCCGCGAGGCGCAGCTGGCCGCATGGGTGATGAGGCCGGCGGGAAGCGAGGCGCCCTCCTTGCCGGTTATGTGGGTCATGAGCGCGTGCAGGGCGCCGGTGCGTATGCCGCCGAGCTGCTCGAAGGCGCTGCGGCAGCCCTCCGCCGAGACCTCGCGCGCCCACTGGTGGCGCGCCTCCGACTCGAAGCCGTGGGCCTCGTCCACCACCCAGTGCCTGATGGGGGGCAGGATGTTGCCATCGGCCTCCACGTCGCGCAGCAGCAGCGAGTGGTTCGTCACCACCACGTCGGACGAGGCGGCGCGGCGACGTGCGCCGTGCACGAGGCAGAGCGACGGGAAGAACGGGCACTTGGCGTGCATGCACTCGCGCGACGAGCTCGTGAGCATGCTCCGCGGCACGGAGCCCCAGCGAATCCCCAGGCCGTCGAGGTCGCCCTCCACCACCTGGCTGGCGTAGGCCAGGCAGACGGCGATCGCCGTGAGCATGTCGCGCTTGATGGCGCTCGCCGTGCGCCCGGTGTCGTGCGCCAGGCCCACCGGCAGCTCGCCGTGCGTGTCCTGGAGGATCTTGCGCAGGCAGGGGTAGTGCTCGAAGCCCTTGAGGCTGTGGTAGCTCACGCCCCCCGGAAGCGCTGCGGCCAGGGCGGGGAGCTCGCGGGCGACGAGCTGGTCGGTGAGGGCGTTGGTCTTCGTGGCGACGCCCATGGTGACGTTGTTGGCGCGGGCGTAGAGCACGAGCGGCAGCAGGTAGGCCATCGACTTGCCCACGCCCGTCCCCGCCTCGATGGCGCGGTGCTCGCAGCGCTCGAGCGCCGTGCGCACCTCCTCGGCCATGGCGAGCTGCTCGGGCCTCGTCTCAAAGGCCGCGTACATCCTGCCGGCCACGCCCTCGGGCGTGAACGCATGGGCGACCTCCTCGGCGTCCGCGCAGCGCAGCCGCCCAATGAGCTCGCGGGCGTCCTCACGCGGATGGGCCTCGGCACCCGACACCGCGCGCCTGCGCACGTCGGCGAGCGAGAAGGGCTCGGCCGCGGGGGCGTCGAGCGCCAGATGCGAGAAGATCGCGCGGTATTCCCAATCGACGTCCGGTTGCATCTCGGCAAGGAGCGAGAGCAGGCCGGAGGGCAGGTCGGTGAGGGCGCAGAGGATGACACGCCACATGCCGCAGAGCGCCTCGACGTCGTCGGTCGCGCGATGCGAGACCCCCGCGCAGCCGAAGGCGTCGGCCAGGTCTTGCAGGCGATGTGACGAGAGGGCGGGGAGCGCGATGCGCGAGAGGGCGAGCGAGTCGAGCCAGGTGTCGCTCACGGAGGTCCCGCCCGGCACGCGCTCGATGAAGGTGCGGTCGAAGCTGGCGTTGTGCGCGATCACCGGCGCCCCGTCGCAGAACTCCGCGAGGGCGCGAACGGCCTCCTCCGCGCTCGGTGCATCGGCCACATCGTCGTCGGTGATGCTCGTGAGCTGCACGATCTCGGGCGGGATGGGCGTGCTCGGGTGCACGAAGGTCTGGAAGCGATCCACCACCTCGGAGCCGGACATGCGGGCCGCCGCGATCTCGATGAGCTCGCAGGTCTTGAAGGAGAGCCCCGTGGTCTCGGTGTCGAGCACCACCACCTCGTCCTCCATGAGGCCGAAGCGGGCCGTCTTCGCGCGCTCGGCGAGGGTGGCGTAGCGTGCGCGCACCTCGTCCGTGGCGTCCGGGAGCAACATCTCCTCGAGCTTGGTCACGGCTGCGTCACGCGCCCTCTGCGGTGCTGTCGGACGGTACGCGGTCGAGCGCGAGCTCGATGATGCGGGCGCAGAGCTCGGGGAACTCGATGCCGGCGTGGCGCGCCGAATCGGGCAGGAGCGAGGTCTCCGTCATGCCGGGGATGGTGTTGGTCTCCAGGATGCACGGGGAGCCGTCGGCGGTGATGATGAAGTCGGAGCGCGAGACGCCCCGGCAGCCCAGCGCGACGTGGGCCGCCACGGCGAGCTCCTGGACGCGCGCGTAGACGTCCTCGGGAAGGCGCGCGGGAATCACGTGGTGGAGCTCGGAGGGCTCGTACTTCACCTTGAGGTCGTAGAACTCGGCGCCCTCCCCCATCACGACCTCCACGACGGGAAGCGCCTCGGGATCGTCGTTGCCCAGCACCGGCACCGTCACCTCGGTGCCCTCGATGCACTCCTCCACCAGGGCGAGGTCGCCGCCAGCGCAGGCGAGCTCGATGGCGGCCGGGATCTGCGAGGCATCCGTGACGCGGGTGATGCCGTAGCTCGAGCCGTTGCACGAGGGCTTGACGAACAGGGGAAGCCCCAGCTCGGCGACGATCTTCTCCGGGGACGCCTCGTCGGGCGAGGCGAAGGAGAGGCCGCGCGGCGTGGGGATGCCGGCGCGCTCGTAGACGTGCTTGGAGAGGTCCTTGTTGGTGGCAACCGCGCTCGCGGCCACGCCCGAGAAGGCGTAGGGCAGGCCGATGGTCTCGCAGAGGCCCTGCACGCAGCCGTCCTCGCCGCCCTTGCCGTGCATGGCGATGAAGGCGACGTCGTAGCCCTGGGCCTCGATCCTGCCTGCCGCGCCGGGCTCGGCCATGTCGACGAAGTCGATGAGGCGGGGTGCGGGGTCGAGCTGGCCGAGGGCCCTCTCCACCGCGCGACCCGAAGCCAGCGCGATCTCGCGCTCGTCAGAGTTTCCGCCGCTCAGGATCACGACGTCGCACGTCCCGAGAAAGTCGTATCTGCCCATCTCTCCCCCTCGTCGCAAGGCAAGGCCGGCGCTACGCGCGAGCTTGCGCTACATTCAAGAAGTGAGGATACCCTAGACGGCGCACGAAACCCATGGAGGCTCCCATATGGCTTCAGCAGATGATGCGCGCAGCGCTGCGCTACGCGACCTGCGCACGCTCTCGACCGACGAGCTCGCCGCCTGGATGGCGGAGCATGGGCAGCCCTCGTTTCGCGCGAAGCAGGTGGCGGGCTGGCTCGAGGGAGCAGGCGTCGCCTCCTTCGACGAGATGACCAACGTCCCCAAGGCACTGCGCGAGGCGCTCGCGAGCGAGTTCTCCCTGGGAGGGCTCGCGCAGACGGCCGTGGCGGAGTCGCGTGACGGCTCGCGCAAGTACGTGCTGGCCTGCGCGGATGGCGCCCTGGTGGAGTGCGTGGGCATGCCGTCGGGAAGGCGGCTCTCGGCCTGCGTGTCCACCCAGGCGGGCTGCGGCATGGCCTGCGCCTTCTGCGCCACGGGACGCGAGGGCCTCACGCGCTCGCTCGGCGCCCAGGAGATTTCCGACCAGGCAGCGCATGTCGCGCGCGATTTCGAGCGGCGCGTCACCAGCGTCGTCCTCATGGGGCAGGGCGAGCCCTTCGCAAACTACGACGCGACCATCGCCGCGATGCGCATGATGAACTCCGAGGAGGGGCTCGGCATCGGCGCACGCCACATCACTGTGTCCACCTGCGGCGTAATCCCCGGGATCCGCAGGCTCTCCTCCGAGCCTGAGCAGTTCACGCTGGCGGTGTCGCTGCACACGGCCGTCCAGAGGACGCGCGACGTGCTGATGCCGGGGGTCAAGCGCTGGTCGCTGCTGCGCCTCCACGAGGCGCTGCAGGACTACGTGGAGGCCACCGGGCGTCGCCCGACCTACGAATATGCCCTGATGAAGGGGGTAAACGACACCGGCGAGGAGCTGCGTGCGCTCTGCGACTTCTGCGAGGGCACGCTCTGCCACGTGAACATCATCCCCCTGAACGAGGTGGCGGGGTCGGCGTTCCTTCCCTCCCCCGCCTCGCGCGCGCAGGAGTTCGTCGACCGCCTGGCCAAGGTGGGCGTCGAGGCCACGATCCGCGAGTCGCGCGGCGCCGACATCGACGCCGCCTGCGGCCAGCTCAAGGCCCGCCTCTCCTGACCATAAGACACTTCTGGAACAGGCACCAAAGTGTCATATGACAGTTCGGTGCCTGTCCCAGAAGTGTCATGTCTTCGAGTGATAGCGAGGCCCTCCTTCCTCTTGGCGAGTTATGTCTTCGAGCCAAAGAGGAAGGAGGGCCCATATCGAACGAAACAGATGTTCTAATATCCCAAGTTCTCCCATTGGGCGTAGACGGCGTCGCGTCCGCTCTCGCGCACGGGTCCCTCGTCTTCCACGTTGATGCCGCTCATGGCCATCGCGCGGTCGACCATCTCCCCCGTCACCTTCGTGACCTGGTTAAACGCCATGCGGACGTTCTCCCTGGCGGCGTCGTCCAGCAGCAACCGGTATCCCGCATAGCCCGCGCCGACGAGCACGGCGATGCGCAGGATGCCCCTCTTCACGAATCCCATTGCGCCTCCTAGACGAGCAGCTCGAGAATGCGCGCGAGGTCGTCCTCGTCGGCAAACTCGATCTCGATCTTGTTCTTGCCGCGGACCTGCTTGACGCGCACGTTGGTCTCGAGGGCGTCGCGTAGGCGCTTGGCGGCGCGCTTGTACGACTGCGGCGAGACAGCCTGCACGCGGCGCGAGACGTTGGTGGTGGAGAACAGCGGTGCCAGGCGCTCGGTCTCGCGCACGGAGAGGCTCTCGGTTGCCACCTTGCGACCCAGCCTCACGCGGCCCTCCTCCGTGGACACGGCAAGGATTGCGCGCGCGTGACCTGCGGAGATCTTGCCCTCCTCGATGAGGTCCTGAACCTCAGGCGGCAAGTCGAGCAGCCTCAGCGTGTTCGTGATGGCCGAGCGCGACTTGGAGAGCATCTTGCCCAGGGCCTCCTGGGTGAGCTTGTGCATGTCGATGAGCTGCTGGTAGCCGCGCGCCTCCTCGATGGCGTTGAGGTCGTCGCGCTGCAGGTTCTCGATGAGGGCGAGCTGGAGCACCTCGTCGTCGCTCACCTCGCGGATTGCCACCGGCAGCTCCTTGAGGCCCGCTCGCTTGGCGGCCTGATACCGCCTCTCACCTGCGATGATCTCGTATCCCGATCCCTTCTTCCTCACGAGGAGCGGCTGCAGGATGCCGTTCTGGGCGATGGAGTCGGTGAGCTCCGCGAGTGCCTGCTCGTCGAAGTTCTTCCTCGGCTGGTTGGGGTTCGGCTTCACCTTGCCGATGGGCAGCGTAGTCTCGGGGACGCTGATCCCCGACTCGGCGGAGGCCTCGGAGAGAAGCGATCCCAGTCCCTTGCCCAGTCCTGTCTTCCTAGCCACGCTTCACCACCTCCTTGGCAAGGCTCTTGTATGCCGTGGCGCCCTTGTTGAACCATGCGTACTTGTTGATGGGCAGACCGTGGCTCGGGGCCTCGGAGAGCTTGACGGTGCGTGGGATGACCGTCTTGAAGACGGCGTCACCGAAGTACTCCTGCACCTCGCCCACCACCTGCTTCGATAGCGTCGTGCGCGAATCGTACATGGTCATGAGCACGCCGAATATCTCGAGGTCGGGGTTAAGATGGCTCTGGACCATCTTCATCGACTCGAGGAGCTTGGTAACGCCCTCCAGCGCGTAGTACTCGCACTGGATGGGGACAAGCAGACTCTGGCTCGCTACCAGGGCGTTTATGGTGAGAAGACCGAGCGACGGCGGGCAGTCGATGAACACGTAGTCGAAATCGTCCTGGATGGGGATGAGGAGCTCCTTGAGGACGCTCTCGCGCGCCATGGCGGACACGAGCTCGATCTCGGCGCCGGCGAGCTGGATGGTCGCCGGGACGAGGAAGACATTGTCTGCTGAGGTCTCGCAGACGAGTTCCTTGATGTCCTGCCCCTGGAGGAGGGCATCGTAGATGCAGCTCTCGAGCGCCTCCTTGTCGACGCCGAAGCCGCTCGTCGTATTCCCCTGCGGATCGAAGTCTATAACTAATATCTTATATTTGAGGTCTCCCAAGGCAGCTGCGAGGTTAACAGCCGTCGTAGACTTACCAACGCCACCCTTTTGGTTGATGATGGCAATCACCTTGGTCTTATTGTCTTTGCTCTTCCGAGGTATGTCTGCGTATTGCACCCTGCCTCCGTTTCAACTGCGTCTGTGGGTCTTCTAACTATATATATAGAGTAAGGATGTTTCACGTGAAACACAAGAGCCTGTTTAGGCAAGCGGATGATGCTGTGCCATCCCCACGTTCCGTGGCAGCTTGATCTTTGGCTCCCCTACCTTCTTAAAGATCATGACCGTGCGCATGCCCCTATCCTTAGGCAGGTCGAATGTTTCACGTGAAACATTCTCAAGCCCGCAGATCTCTCCAGCCTTGATGGCTGCGGCAGCCTCCTCGTCAGCAATGCGCCCCTTTGCAAGGATGAGCTGTCCACCCTGTGCAAGCAGCGGCGCAGCGTATTCGACGATAGTGGCACCAGCAGCCACGGCACGTGCTACGACAACGTCGAAAAAGGCGGGGCTGACCTTTGCGAGCTCCTCAGCACGCATGTTGATTACCGTGCAGTTTTCAAGCCCAAGCTCCGCAACGAAGCTAGCGACTGCATCACACTTCTTCCTCGTCGCATCAATGAGCGTGGCCTTAGCTCCTGTGGCGATAGCAAGCGGTATGCCAGGAAAGCCAGCTCCTGTGCCTATGTCGAGAAAGGATTGAGCCCCTGAGGGAAAGTACCGCCTGAGAACCACCGAATCGACGATGTGGAGCGTTATGGCCTCGTCGACGTCGGTGATGCGCGTAAGGTTGACGCGCTTGTTCACCTCGATGACGAGCGAGAGATGTTTGAGCATTGCGGCAGCCTGATCCTCAGAAAGGCCTATCCCAAGCGATACGGCCTCCTCGAGGAGGTGTGAGAGGTAAAGGTTCTGCTCAAGGGCTTCCATAACGCTCCTGACAAGAATCCGTGGTTCGTGACTTTTTGTCATAGCAAACGAGGGAGCCGTTGGCTCCCTCGTCAATGATACAGGAGTATGTAGCGCGAACTACGCCTGGAGCGGGGTGATGACCACAAACCTCTCGGGATCTTCGCCCTCGGAGTGCGTAGTGACCTCAGCATCGTCGACGAGCGCGAGGTGCACAAGACGGCGCTCGTAGGCGTTCATCGGCTTCATGCGCACCGCAAACCCTTGCTCCTTCGCACGAGAGGCTGCAGAGAGAGCCATGGACTGGAGCTTCTGGCGGCGCCTGCTCTTGTAGCCCTCGATGTCCACGACGACGGGGTAGTGGAAGCCGAGCTTCTTGCTCACGAGGGAGGACACGAGCAGCTGGAGGGAATCGAGCGTGCGTCCATGGCGCCCGATGAGGACGGCGAGGTTGCCGCCGTTCACATCGAGGATGAGCTCGCCCTCGTCGCCCTCGAACTCGTCAATGGAGACATCCTCCTCGCCAAAGCAGGACAGGATCTCGCGAATGAAGCCGACGGTGATGTCGGCCACATAGTCGAGCTCGTCATCGGAGAGGGGAGTGCCCTCCTCGTAGTGCTGCTTGAGCGTGGCAACCAGATCGCCGGCCTCGGCCTGCTCCTCAGCAGCTTCCTCATCAACTGTATCGAACATCTGTTCGTTATCCATGGTTCCTCCCAGTCAGGTGGCACCTAGCTATATTAGGACTTCTTGCGCGGACGCTTGGCGCGCTCGCGGCGAACGACATCTACCTCGATGGGCATGTTCGCAGCCTTCTCCTTGGCCTCCTTGAGCGCAGACTCGCGGACGCGGTTGGTGATGAAGAGCTGCTGGATGACGCCCCAGAGCGAGGAGACGTTGTAGTAAAGCAGCACGCCGGCGGGTACCGACCAGCCGAACCACATCATCATGAGCGAGGTCATGCCGCCCATGCCGTAGGTCATGCGGCGCTGGTCGATGTCGGCCGAGGTGGTGTTGTTGAGGATCATCGGGATGAAGGTCAGCACGCCGAAGAGCACGACCAGCACGATGAAGACGGCGGCCTTGGCCATGTCGCCCGACGCGACGACCTCGGATGCGGACTCGGAGAGGGGATTGATGATGTTGTAGAAGCTCGCGCCCTCGGGGATGTGGTTCCTCAGCACGTTGAAGAGCGCGAAGAAGATGGGCATCTGCAGCAGCACCGGGAGGCAGCCGCCCAGGGGGTTGAAGCTGTTCTCGGAGTAGAACTTGCGCATCTCCTCGGCCTGGCGCTCAGGGTCGTCGGCATAGCGCTCCTGGATGGCCTGGAGCTGGGGCTGCAGCACCTGCATGCGCGCAGACGACTTGGTGGAGCGGATGGTGAGCGGCGTGAGCGCGAGCCTCACCAGGAGCGTGAGGATGATGACCGCCATGCCCCAGTCGCCCACGAGCCCGGCGATGCCGGCGAGAACCTGAGCGAGAAACCCAATGAACCAATCCCACATAGCTGTTACTCGTCCTTCCTCAGGGAACGGGGTCGTACCCGCCCTCGTGGAACGGATGGCAGCGTGCGATTCTCCTCAGTGCCAACCATCCGCCTTTGAAAAACCCGTATCGACCAAGTGCAATCATCGCATACTCGGAGCACGTGGGGGAGTAGATGCAGTTCGCGCCGAGCAGGGGAGATATGAAGCGCCGATATCCCCTCACCACCGCGATCGCCGCGCGTGCTGCGATCGAGCTTTTAGGCGTCGTCTCGTCCACATGCCTCACCGACTATCCTGACCAGGGACTTTGCCACCTGCTCGGGGTGTGCATCGTGCGTGTGGCTCGTGGCGAACAAGATGATCGCATGCCCCCTGCGGGGAAGCCCCGCCGTGCGCGCCGCCTCGCGGAGAACCCGCTTTGCGCGATTGCGCCAGACGGCATTGCCAAGGCGCTTAGCTGCAACAAAGGCGACCTTTCCTGTATCGAGGTCGCCTGTTGGTAGTGCTGCTATGCGAACGAGCCTGCTTCCGGCTCGCGTGCCCGCGGAGAAGACTCTCCCGAACTCAGCCTTGGACTTTATGGTGTCCATTACTCGTCGGATACGGTGAGCCTCTTACGACCCTTGGCACGACGGCGTGCGAGCACGGCGCGGCCGCCCTTGGTGGCCATGCGGGCCCTGAAGCCGTGGCACTTGGCGCGCTTGCGCTTGTTAGGCTGGTACGTACGCTTCATGATGTCCTCCTCGCGCGAGGTTTGGTGCTAGAAATCACAGGGCTACCAATAATAGGGTTCGCAGCTAAACGTGTCAATCGTTCACAGAATCTGCCTTATCTCGTCTTCGCATAGCCCTCCCGTGTGATCACTTGAGGGGTAGGGGCTGGGGTACTGGCCCCTCACTGGCTCGAAGACATAACTCGCCATTGAGGGGCCAGTACCCCTAGCTCTCAGATAGCCACACGGGAGGGCGATCCTACAGACGACGTTACACGCGCATCCCAGAGACACGTTTGGCTGCGAACTTGCACGCCGATAACAATGGTGCGTCGAGGCACAGCCTCGACGCCCTGTATATATAAAAGCGTGAAATATTGCGTGGCGAGTGAAATAATGCTTTTGTGCTGCTAATATCTATCTCCCGTAGTTTGTGCTCTGCTAGTTTTGAACAGGTAATCT
The DNA here is from genome assembly GCA_902782635.1 of uncultured Coriobacteriaceae bacterium. Lineage (GTDB taxonomy): Bacteria > Actinomycetota > Coriobacteriia > Coriobacteriales > Atopobiaceae > CACZNT01. The sequence goes on along the minus strand of CACZNT010000010.1, from coordinate 7,091 downwards.
TCATGTGTTGAAAACTTTCGTCGTTTTGGTTGTTTTCTTCGGAAGTTTTCAACAGCTGATGAAAGAGTGTCGAAAGCGAGAGGAGGTGGGGGAGTGGCCGAGACGTTCTATCCCTTCGTAGGCGCCAGCCAAGACCGCACGGCCGAGCATGACGCGCGCATCGCCGTCTACGACTCCCCCTCCACCACGCCGCGCGTCCTCGTCGTACCCGCAGGCGAGATACGCGCCTACCTCGAAGAGCTCACCCAGACGGTCTACACGCTCGCGCGCGAGCAGGGCGGCAAGCTTCCCTTCGCCATCATCCGCGAGATCGTCGAGAACTACATCCACGCTTCCTTTAAGGAGCCGGCCATCACCATCATCGACGGCGGCAACACCATCCGCTTCGCCGACCAGGGACCCGGCATCGCCGACAAGGAGCGGGCTGTCGAGTTTGGCACCACCTCGGCAACCGACGAGATGAAGGCCTACATCCGCGGCGTCGGCTCGGGGCTTCCCATAGCGCGGCAGTACCTGCTGGAAAACGGCGGCAGCCTCACCATCGACGACAACCTCTCGACGGGCACCATCGTCACGATATCGACGCACAAGAATCCCACGTCAGAGCCCGAGGGCAGCGCACCCGAGGTGGGGGAGCGCGGACGGCAGATCATCGAGTACCTCGAGCGCAACGAGTGGGTGGGTCCCTCGGACATGGTGCGCGAGCATGGCGGTTCGCAACCCACGTGGTCGCGCGAGCTGGTGCGCCTCGAGGACATGGGGCTGCTCGAGAAGGTGGGGCAGAAGCGCCGCCTCACCGAAAAGGGCTCAACCCTCACTAATTAATTATCCTGGGGCGGTGACCTGACAAGTTGTCAGGTCACCGCACGCCATTCTCCCTACGCGTGCGAATAGAAGGGACGCGCGGCATCGATGATGTGAGTGCCCAGGAGCTCAAAATTTGTCCTTGTGGTGATTTGCCTTCCTCCCATAAGGGGCTTTATGTCTTCAGCCCCGGTGGGAGGAAGGCAAATCCGGAAAAGTCGCCTTTCGCGCGCCCTTGGCAGAAAAGTTATCAACAATTCCCAGCGTTCCCATATAATGAGTTTTCTACATTGAGGGTCATACGAACGGAAAACCTATGGACAGCTTCCAAGAATCTGATGCCGAGCTGCTGTGGAGCGAAACGCTCGCGTTGCTGGAGGGCACCGACATGGCGCCCTCCACGCTGGCGATGCTGCAGAGCTGCAAGCCGACGTCGCTCGAGGACGAGACGCTCTACGTGGCCACGAACTCGCGCTTCGTGCAGCGCAACATCGAGAAGGTCGCCGACGTCGTCGACGCCTGCCTCGAGAAGGTCGCCTACGAGAAGATTCACATGGTGGTCGAGATCTCGCGCTCGCTGCCGCAGATCCCTGCGCTCGAGCCCGAGATGCCGCCGATGCAGCCACTGCCCTCGCTGTCGCGCACCGTCTCGCTCGACGCCCAGCTTCCCACCATCGACGAGCCCGCCCTGGGCGAGCGCCTCACGAAGAACCCCCTCATCGAGGAGATCACCGACTTCGACTCCAAGCTCACCTTCGAGCGCTTCGTCGAGGGCGAGGAGAACCACCTGGCCCTCCAGGCAGCCAAGCAGGTGGCAGACGGAGAGAACAACAACTACAACCCGCTCTTCATCTACGGCAAGAGCGGCCTGGGCAAGACCCACCTCCTGCGCGCGATCCAAAACTACATCGTCCGCAACAACCAGAATCGCCTCTGCCTCTACAAGGTGGCGCGCGACTTCATGGACGACTACACCAAGGCCATGGAGAGCCGCTCGAAGAGCACGAAGGAAGAGCTCTACAACTACTACCGCGACGTCGACGTCCTCATCATCGACGACATCCAGCACCTGAAGGGCGCGACGCGCACCATCGAGTTCTTCTTCGACACCTTCAACTACCTCAAGGGCCACGGAAAGCAGATCGTCCTGGCCGCCGACGAGTCGCCTATCCAGCTCGGCATGGGGGACAAGGGCTTCGACGAGCGCCTCACGAGCCGCATCGACTCCGGCATCGCCACGCCCATACAGGTGCCCGACTACGAGCTCAAACTGGCGCTGGTGAACAACTTCTACCGCCGCATGAAGGAGGACGCTAAGGAGAGCGGGCAGTCGTGGCATGACGTCACCATCTCCGACGAGAACCTCCATCTCATGGCCGAGCGCAGCGGCACCAACATCCGCCTCATCGAGAGCTTCTGCCAGATCTGCCTGCTCGCGGCCAGCTCCAAGCAGGGAAAGGTCCTGCAGCGCGAGGACATCATCAAGATCGCAAACAGGAAGTTCCCCGCCACGCAGCGCGTCGTGACGCCCGAACAGGTGCAGAAGGCGATTGAGAAGGAATACTCCATCTCGCATGCCGACCTCGTGGGCAGCAAGCGCAACAAGGAGCTCATGGAGCCGCGACATGTGGCCATCTGGCTCACGCGCTCGCTCACGGACATCACCCTCGAGGAGATCGGGAAGCGCTTCGGCGGACGCAAGCACGCGACGGTGAAGCACTCCATCTCGTGGGTTGACGACGCCATGAGGGAGAATCGCCTCTTCTACGACCGCGTCAACCGCATCAAGGAGGTGCTCCAGGAGGGCGCGTAGGGCCGATGTCGACAAGTTGTCGAGCGGCGGCAGAAAAGCGGCCTCTTCGCGACTAACGATTGTAGAAGCGCGACGCGGCGCGGGAGCGAATGATGAGAGTGGTGAGGGAACGTAGAAAGTCGAGAGGTCTTCTTCTCGCTGCTGAACAGGGAGGGAACAGAGTTTTCTACTTATCTACAATCCCTACTATTACTAATAGTTAAGAACTACTAGATATAGATATAGTAAAGACGACGACAGGACGAAGGAGAAGAAATGAAGTTCACCGTCAGCCAAAGCGCACTCGCCCGAGCCCTCTCCATCGTTGGCAAGGGGATCTCCTCCGGATCGACCATCCCCATGCTCTCCGGCGTCTACATCAAGGCCGAGGGCGGCACCGTCGAGCTGCGCACCACCGACCTCACCATCTCGGTGAAGAGTGCCATCGCGGCAAATGTTGAGGAGGACGGCGCGACGGTGGTCTCCGGCAAGCTCCTCGCCAACATCGTCAAGAACCTCCCTGATGCCGCCATCGCCATCTCCTCCGAGCAGGGCGTGGTCAAGCTCACCTGCCAGAGCAGCTCGTATCGCCTCAACTCCCTCGAGGCGCGCGACTTCCCAGAGTTCCCCGTCTTTGAGTTCGACCAGACGGTGGTGCTGCCGGTGCAGCTCCTCTCGACGATGGTGTCGAAGGTGTACAAGGCCACGTCCAAGGAGGTGACGCGCCCGATTCTCGCGGGCATCCTGCTCACCGTCGAGGACAACACCGTGAGGCTCGTCGCCACCGACTTCTACCGCCTCGTCGTCTGCGACACCAATCGCGAGACCTCGTCGCTGGCACGCCCCTTCGAGGCCGTCATCCCCGGCACGGTGTTCTACAACGTGCTCAACCTCCCGGTCGAGGCCGATGAGGTGGTGATCGGGCTCACCGACAACCAGGTGGTCTTCTCGCTCGGCGAAACCACCTATGTCTCGCGTCGACTCGGCGGCTCCTACCCCAACTACAAGCAGCTGCTCCCGTCGTCGTACAACACCGCCGCGCGCGTCCAGGTGGCAGACATCGCCGCCGCGCTGCGTCGCGTCTCGGCCATCGCCGCCACCTCCACGTCGCTGCGCTTCGAGATTGACGGCGACTCCTCCGCCATCGGGCTCTACAGCACCGCCGCCGATGCCGGCGAGGCAAACGAGGCCGTTCCCTGCGAGGTCGAGGGCAACAGCCTCTCGGTGGGCCTCAACTACCACTACCTCCTCGATTGCGTGAGTGCTGTCTCCGAGTACGACGAGCTCTCCATCGAGCTGCAGGACCGCGCCAAGCCGGGCATCTTCAAGGCCTACGGGGACATCAACTACCTCTGCCTCATCATGCCCACCGATATCTAGCCGCGCAGGCGCACGCCGATGTCGCTGCTCGTCACCCACATAGGGGCGCGTGACTTCAGGAGCTTCGAGAACCTCTCGCTGGACGTGGGCGAGGGAATGACGCTGCTCGTGGGGCCGAATGCCGCGGGCAAGACGAACACGATCGAGATCCTCCAGCTGCTCACGACGGGGGCGTCGTTTCGCCGGCCTCGTCCGGCGGAGCTCGTGCGCAAGGGCTGCGAAACCGCCGCATGCTCGCTCACCCTCGAAGGGGATGGTCGGCGCATCGACGTCTCCTGCGAGATCGAGGACGGGAGGAGGTCGTTCTTCAGGAATGGCAAGCGCTGTCAGGCGTCCGATCTGCTCGGCACGCTGCTCTCGATTCTCTTCTGCCCGGACGACCTGAGCTTCTGCAAGGGCTCGGCCAGCATGCGCCGCGCCGAGATCGACGCCTTCGGCCGCCAGGCAAATGCGGGCTACGCCAAGGTCCTCACCGCCTACATGCACGCCGTCGACCAGCGAAACCGCCTGCTCAAGCAGGATGAGGTGGACCTTGCGCTCCTGGATGCTTGGGATGATTCGGTGGCAACGGGGGCCGCGGCTCTCGCGCTCGCACGCGTGCGGCTCTTCGCTCGGCTCTCCGAGCATGTGCGCGCCGTATATGCCGAGATCGCTGACGGCGAGGAGCTTGAGTGCAGCTACGAGAGCACGATTGACGACATCGACGTCGATGACACGCGCGAGGAGCTCAAGGAGCGCGCGCTCATCTTCCTGCAGGAGGCGCGGCAAACCGACCTGCGCCGCCAGCAGACTACCGTGGGGCCGCACCGCGACGATATCTCCTTCCGGATAGGGGGCAACGACGCCCGTTCGTTTGGCTCGCAGGGCCAGCAGCGAAGCGTTGTCCTCGCCTGGAAGATGGCCGAGGTGCTGCTCTGCGAGGAGATGCTGGGGGAACGGCCGCTGCTTTTGCTCGACGATGTGATGAGCGAGCTCGACGAGAGTAGGCGCGAGGCGGTGTCGCGCTTCATCGAGCGCGGCCTGCAGGCCGTCGTCACCACCACGAACCTCGGGTACTTCTCCGAGGACGTCCTCGAGAAGGCGAGCGTGATCTCCTATGGGCGAGTATGATGCCGCGCCGTCCAAGCGCGTGGGCGACCTCATGGACTCCGTGCTGGGAGCCGATCTCGCCGGCAGGCTGAACGACACGCAGCGAGCGGCACGGGCGTGGTTCTCGGTGGCGGGCAAGCTCGAGCGCGAGCACACTATGGGCCTCTTCGTCCACGAGCTCGCGGGAAGGGCTCCCGAGCTCATCGTCTACGTGGACTCGAACGCCATCGCGCAGGACCTCATGACGAACCGCGACCTCTACGTCGCTCGCATGGAGTATGCCGGCTACGAGGTGTCCGACGTGCAGTTCAAGCTGTCGCGCAGGAGGCGGGAGCGCCGCGGCCAGGAGGAGGAGCAGCCGGAAGAGCAGCTGCCCGAGCTCGATGCCGAGGAAATGGCGCAGGTAGACACCCTGGTGCCCGCTAGCGGGGACTCGCTGGACGAGGCCATCCGTACGGCGATGATTTGGTCGCTCCGCCGCGAGAAGGCACTGCGCTCCACCTGACAGATGCTCGGGCAACTTGTCAGGTATGACAGTTCGGTGCCTGTCCCCAAAGTGTCTTATCTTTTGCGGCGGACTCTTTGGGTACGGGAAAACGAAAACACGGCCTCAAATTGGCTCGTAGGGCCTCTCAGACACAAAAGCGTCAAATAACGTTCCGTTTTTTCTCTCAGCCACGCGCGAAAAATGCCAAAGGAGTAGAATTACTCGGCATGATTTTTCGCTTGAGAGAGGAATACCGTGGCAGCTAAATCGAACGACCCAGCGAACTACGGCGGAAACGACATTAAGATCCTCGAAGGCCTCGCGGCCGTGCGCAAGCGTCCCGGCATGTACATCGGGACCACCTCTGCGGCCGGCCTGCACCACCTGGTGTGGGAGATCGTCGACAACTCCGTCGACGAGGCGCTGGCCGGCTTCTGCACGAAGATCAAGGTCACCGTCCACCCGGACAATTCCATCACCGTAGAGGACAACGGACGAGGCATCCCCGTCGAGAAGCACCCGCAGAAGCGCAACATGTCCACCCTCGAGGTGGTCCTCACCATCCTTCACGCGGGCGGCAAGTTCGACAACAACGCCTACAAGATCTCGGGTGGCTTGCACGGCGTGGGCATCTCCGTGGTCAACGCGCTCTCCACCAAGCTCATCGCCCAGGTGAAGCGCGACGGCAAGATCCACGAGATGGAGTTCTCGCAGGGCAAGACCACCAAGAAGCTCGAGGTGACCGGCCGCTCCAAGGCCACCGGCACCACCGTCACCTTCTGGCCCGACCCGGAGATCTTCGAGACCACCGTCTTCAACTACGACACGCTGCACGACCACCTGCAGGAGACGGCGTTCCTCAACAAGAACCTCAAGATCGTCCTCACCGACGAGCGCGAGCTCGCGCCGCGCGTGGACGAGTTCTGCTACGCGGGCGGCATCGTCGACTTCGTCAAGTTCCTGAACGACGGCAAGGACGTGCTGGCCGGCTGTTCCAAGCCCATCTACATCGAGGGCGCCTCCGCCCCGGATGCGCCGATCGACCAGAAGGGCGAGGTCGAGGTGGCCATCCAGTGGAACCAGGGCTACTCCGAGAACGTCCTCTCCTTCGCCAACGACGTCTACACCGACGAGGGCGGCATGCACCTCACGGGCTTCCGCGAGGCGCTCACCAAGACCATCAACGACTACGGTCGCAAGGCGAACATCATCAAGGAGAAGGACGCCAACGTCACCGGCGACGACATCAAGGAGGGCCTCACGGCCGTCATCTCGGTGAAGCTCCCCGACCCGCAGTTCGAGGGCCAGACCAAGTCCAAGCTGGGCAGCGCTTACATGCGCACGCTCACCAACCGCGTGGTGAGCCAGGGCCTGGCCGAATACCTCGAGGAGCACCCCAACCAGGCGCGTGAGATCCTCAAGAAGGCGCTGCAGGCCGTCGAGGACTTCCTTGCCCTCGTTCATGAACTTGACGAAGTCCACGATGCCGCCGGCGTAGCAGAACTCCTCGACGCGCGGGGTGAGCTCGCGCTCGTCGGT
>CACZNT010000009.1 GCA_902782635.1 uncultured Coriobacteriaceae bacterium | reverse complement strand
GCGCCCGTCAGAGGCTCCTTATGGCTGCTGCCTCCCGGCCCTGACCAGGTTCGGAACATATCGTCGCCCGAGCCCATCCAACGCACTTGACCATATGAGTATAGCGATTGCCGCGCACGCTAGTCGCGCACGATGCGACGCGGGCGCGATACACTGGGGTCGTGAGAGGAAAGTCCCGCCATCCGTCCCGTGAAAGAGGTGCTCCCATGAGCCAGAATCCCAATCCGCAGGTTGCCGCCGACCTCGCAGCCCTCGACGATCTCGAGATGCGCCTGTTCGCCCGCAGCTACGCGAGCTCTGCCATCAACTACGCCGGCGAGACCGACGGCCCGCCCAAGGGGGCCGAAGCCCGCGGCGAGGTGCTCGCGCTCTTCGGCGCAGAGGCGCAGGAGATGCTGTGCTCGAAGGAGACGGGCGAGCTGCTCGACCGCCTCGCGGCGGCCGCCGAGGCCGGCGAGCTGGACGAGATGCGCTCCGCGCAGGTGCGCGTCATGAGGCGCGACCGCTCCCAGCTCATGGACGTTCCCGTCGACGAGGCAGCCGACTTCGCCCGACTCGTCAACGAGGCCAGCGAGGTGTGGCGTCGCGTCAAGAACGCCAACGATTGGGACGGCTTCGAGCCCTACCTGACGCGCATCGTCGACACGATGCAGCGCTTCGCCGGCTACAAGGACGCCTCGCGCGACCCCTACGACGTGTGGCTGGACGAGTTTGAGACGGGATCGTCTCGTGCGTTCTACGATTCGTTCTTCGACGAGGTCAAGGCCTGTGTGGTGCCGCTCGTGGCCGCCGTGGTGGAGAAGGGCTGGCAGCCGAGCCGCGCCTGCATCGAGGGGACGTTTGCCCATGATGCGCAGATGGCGTTCACCCACGACCTGCTCGAGGTCGAGGGCCTCGACAAGGACGCCCTGGTGGTGGGCGAGGTCGAGCACCCCTTCTCCGACTCGCTCGCCTCGAGCCACGTCTTCGTGACCACGCACGTCCACGAGGATGACGTCGTCTCGTCGCTCTACTCCGTGCTGCACGAGGGCGGCCATGCCCTCTACGAGCAGGGGTCGGCGCCGGAGCTCGACTACACGTCGCTCGGCGGCGGCACCTCGATGGGCATCCACGAGTCGCAGTCGCGCTTCTTCGAGAACATCATCGGCCGCAGCGAGGAGTTTGCGCCCGTGCTGCTGCGCCTGCTCGAGAAGCACTTCCCCGGCCGCTTCGCCGACGTCGACCCGCACGACTTCTTCCTCGCGGTGAACCGCGCCGAGCCCTCGCTCATCCGCACCGAGGCCGACGAGCTCACCTACCCGCTGCACGTGATCATCCGCTACGAGCTCGAGCAGCTGCTCTTCTCCGGCGAGGCCAAGGCCTCCGACATCCCGCGCCTGTGGGCCGAGAAGTACCGCTCCTACCTCGGGATCGAGGTGCCCGATCACGCGCGCGGCGCGCTGCAGGACGTCCACTGGTCGGGCGGGATGATCGGCTACTTCCCCACCTACGCGCTGGGCGGGGCCTACGGAGCGCAGTTCCTCGACGCGATGATTGCCGACGGCGTGGACTTCTCGGGCACCGTTTCCGCAGGTGACCTCGCGCCGGTGCGCGCCTGGCTGGGCGAGAAGATTTGGCGTCACGGGCGCTCGAAGGATCCGGACGAGATCGTGCTCGCGGCCACCGGCTCCCCGCTGGACGCGAGCCACTTCACCCGCTACCTGGAGCGCAAGTTCTCTGCCATCTACGGGCTGTAGGTTGCGGTTGCACCTGACTAGCTGCCCGGGGGCAGCTAGTCAGGCCAGGAAGTCGCACATGGCGGAAAAGACGATGTCCTGCCCGCCGTCAGTAAAGCCGTGGCCCTCGCCGTCGAGCATCATGAGCTGGGCGTCGGGATAGAGCTCTGCCAGCTTGCGCGCGGTCTCGGGCGGCACGATTGCGTCGTCCGTTCCCTGGAAGATCGCCACCGGCCCCGAGTAGGCCGCGGCTGCCGCGAAGGCGTCGACATCCCAGGCGTCATCCACGTACGCCCTGCCGACCTCGGCTCCCAGCGCCTCACCGCGCTCGGGAATCTCGTCGCGCGAGGGCACCATCCGCTTGACGGCCTCGGGAATCATGAACGCCGGGTACAGCAGCATCATCGCAGCGATGTCCGCCGGCCGGTCCGCCGCGACGAGCGCGGAGACGAGCCCGCCCTGGCTGTGTCCCTCGAGGATGATGCGCCCCTCGTCCACCTCGGGCAGGTTGCGCACCGCGTCGAGCACGGCCATGAGGTCGGCGCGCTCGGTGAGGATCGACATCTCCAGCATCGACCCGTCCGACCTCGACCCCTCGCCGCCCCCGCAGAAGTCGTGGGCGAAGGCGCAGCCGAAGCCGGCCTTCACCAGGCGCCGTCCGTAGCGCGCGGGCGAGGCGTGGGTCGAGTTGAAGCCATGGCTGCAGACGATGCAGGGCAGCGGCTCCCGCGCACGCGTGCCGTCACCCGACTCGGGCAGATAGAGCTCGCCGTAGATGCGGCCGTTGGGGCCATCGACCCACAGCTCGCGCGTGATGATCTCCATGCTGCCTCCTCTTGCGCCGGTGCGGCGACGTACCTGTCCCCTTTGTCATGACAAGGGGGACTGTCCCTTTTGTCAGGTTTCGAGGGTGATGGTGAAGGGGCCGTCGTTGACGAGCTCCACCTGCATGTCGGCGCCGAATATCCCGCGCCCCACGCGCTCGGAGCCGAGGTCGGCCTCGGCCAGCTCGCAGAAGCGCTCGTACAGCGGAATCGCCAGCGAGGGCGGGGCTGCGTCGGTGAAGCTCGGGCGGTTTCCCTTGCGCGTGTCGGCATAGAGCGTGAACTGGCTCACCACCAGCACGCCGCCGTCGACGTCGGCCAGCGACAGGTTCGTCTTGCCGTCCTCGTCGGACATGATTCGCATCTTGAAGATCTTGCGCCAGAGGCGCTCGACGTCGTCCTCGGTGTCGCCTGCGCCCACGCCCAGGAGGATGAGGTAGCCGCGGCCGCACGAGCCCACAACCTCGTCGTCGACGCTCACTTGGGCGCGGCTCACGCGCTGGATGACGGCGCGCATGCGACTCGCCCGGCGCTACTCGCCGGCAGGCGCGCTGCCGCTGCCGGACCCGTCGGCCGAACCCGTGCCGCGCCTGCGGTGACGGCGCCGACGCGAGCCGCTGCCGCCCGAGCCGTTACCCGAGCCTGCGGACGCGCCGCCCTCGACGTCAACCGACTGCGCCATGTGCGCGCCGCCGCGGTCGCCGGGTTTGCGGGCGTGCGTGCGCGTCGCCTGCTGTCCCGAGGCCTGGCCTGCGCCCTGGCTCGCG
>CACZNT010000008.1 GCA_902782635.1 uncultured Coriobacteriaceae bacterium | reverse complement strand
CGGGCTTCATGTTCTTCTACAACCTCTCGCGCAACAACAAGATGCCGGGCTCTGCCCAGGAGATCCGCTACATCAACCGCGACGAGAACACGCACCTGTGGCTCTTCCGCAACATCATCCGCGAGCTGCAGAAGGAGGAGCCGCAGCTGTTCTCCGACGAGGCCGTGGCCGACATGCGCGCGATGCTCGAGGAGGGCGTGCGCCAGGAGATCGAGTGGGCCCACTACGTGATCGGCGACGCCATCCCCGGCCTCACCAAGCAAAACCTCACCGACTACATCCGCTACCTCGGCAACCTCCGCTGGAACGACCTGGGCTACGGGATGCTCTTCGAGGACAACCAGACCGAGCCCGAGGACATGGCGTGGGTGGCGCAGTACTCCGACGCCAACATGGTGAAGACCGACTTCTTCGAGGCGCGCTCCACGGCCTACGCGAAGTCGACGGCCCTGGTGGACGATCTGTAGGATCCCGCGTGACAGTTGGGGACTGCCCGGCCTGCCGGGTGTGACAGTTGGACTGTCCCCAAGCTGTCATAGCCGGCAGGCCCAATCTGTCACGCCCGATTACCTACCTGCCGAGGTAATCCTGGTCGATGGTGATCTTGCAGATGGCATGTTCGATGCGCTCGGCCACGCAGGCCGAGAGGCGCTCGCGCAGCTCGTCGTCACCCATCCCGAAGCGCGCGGGCACCACGACGTCGAAGAGCACGTTGGTATGCGTGGGCCCGGGTACGAGGCGCAGGTCGTGGATCGTGAGCCTCTCGTCGATGGCCGATGCCGCGGCTGCCAGGTGCGTGCGCAGGTCGCAGGTGGTTGGATCGTCGGTCACGATGGGGTCGAGGTGGAGAACCATCATGATGTTCTCCTGCTCGCGGAAGTCCTGCTCGATGTTGTCGAGGATGTCGTGGCTCACGAGGATGTCCTGCTTGGCGTCCACCTCGATGTGGGCGCTGGCGAAGATGGCCCCGGGTCCGTAGTCGTGCACCATGAGGTCGTGGGTGCCCAGCACGCCCTCATACGACATGAAGCGCCGCTCGATGCGCTCGACGAGCTCGGCGCTCGGGGCGCGTCCCAGGAGCACGCCGACGGTCTCGCGGACGAGCTCCGCGCCGCTCCAAACCACCAGAAGCCCGATGGCGAGCGCCGCCCAGCCATCCAGCTCGAATCCCGTGATGCGCGAGATCGCGGCCGTGACGAGCACGCCCGTCGTGGTGATGGTGTCGTTTCGGGCCTCGACGGCCGTGGCGAAGATGGCAGGAGACGAGATACGCGCGGCGATGTCGTAGTCGAGCGCGGCCATCCACGCCTTGATGGCGAGCGAGGCCAGCAGGAGGGCGATGACGATGGGGGAGAGCAGCACCTCCTCGGGCGTGATGATGCGGGCGACGGCCTCGCGGATGGCGCCGAGGCCGATGAGGACGATGAGGATGGAGACGAAGAGGCTCGCGAGGTACTCGTAGCGGCCATGCCCATAGGGATGCTCGGCGTTGGGGGCGGTGGAGGCGAGGCGGAACCCGAGGAGGTTCACCATGCTGCTCGCGACGTCGGAGAGGTTGTTGAGGCCATCGGCGACGATGGCGATGGAGCCGGCGGCAAATCCCGTCGCCATCTTAAGCGAGGCGAGTCCGACGTTGCCGGCAACGCCCACGAGGGAGGCGAGCACGCCGTAGGCGGAGCGCGCCTCGGCGGACGAGCGGTCGCCCTCGGCAATGCCGGCTCGTCGAGCCAGGTAGTCTACGCTGCGCATGTCCCTCCTCCCCTTAGCGCACAGCATCGCATAGATATGCCTGCACCAAAGTAGCATTTCGGTGAGCGCCCGTGCGAATGAGTCAGTGGGGACGTAGCCAATTGACTCATAAGGTGCGACTTATGAGTCAATTGGCTACGTCCCCACTGACTCATTCGCCCAGAGTTGCCCATGGTGGGCATTTTTCGTGCGGGGCCAAAGACGTCGGCCGCCTCGGCTACACTCTTGTTCGCTAACCATCCAGGGGGTCAAAGATGTCAATCGATCTTTCCACGCTCAATCCCGAGCAGCGTCGTGCTGCGGAGTGCGTCTCGGGTCCGTTGCTCGTCTTGGCGGGCGCCGGCTCCGGCAAGACGCGCGTCCTCACCTACAAGATTGCCTACTTGCTGGAGCAGGGCATGAAACCCTGGAACGTGCTGGCCCTCACCTTCACCAACAAGGCCGCCGACGAAATGAAAGCCCGCATCCAGCGGCAGGTGGGGGT
>CACZNT010000007.1 GCA_902782635.1 uncultured Coriobacteriaceae bacterium | reverse complement strand
GCGGGTCTTCATCCAGATGTTGTCACCGAACCACCAGTTGAGGAGCAGGTCGGTGTCGCCGCCGAAGCAGGACGGATCGCCCGGGGCCATGAGGATGTCCCAGGAGTCGTCGGCCTGGTCGATGGCAGCGTAGGTTGCCGGCGACTGGTCGCTCGTCAGGTTGACGGTGAAGCCGAGGGCCTGGAGGTCCTGCTGGGCCTGGGTGCCCATGGCCACGACCTGAGCGTTGTCGGTGGTGCGCAGCTCGAGGTTGCCCGGGGTGACGCCGGCCTCGGCGATGAGGGCCTTGGCCTTCTCGAGGTCGAAGTCGTAGACCGTGGAGGCCTCGTGGAAGTTGGTGTAGCTCTCGGGCAGGTAGCACTTGGGCTTCGCGGCGAGGCCGGAGAACGCGTTCTGAATCATCTGATCGGTGTTCAGGGCGTACATGACGGCCTGGCGGGCCTTGACGTTGTCCCACGGAGCCTTCTTGACGTTGAACATGATGAAGCGGGTGCCGAAGCCCTGGACCTGGTCGACGTCGCAGCCAGCGGACTCGATCTGGGCGATGCTATCGGGCGGAACGGACTCGGAGATGAGCGTGGAGCCCTCCTGCTGCGCCGTGACGCGAGCGGTGGGGTCGGTGAGGGAGTCGATGCGGATGGACTCGCCGGTGGCGGGGTGAGCGCCGTTGTAGTTCTCGTTGGGAACGAGGGTGACGTAGGTGTCGGAGACCTCGTCGTAGGCCCAGGGGCCGGAGCCGACGGGCTTGGCGGCCGCGGTGTCGGCATCGAGGGTCTGCGGGGTGACCTTGACGATGGCAAGGCGGTCCTTGAGCAGGGAGAACTTGGGGATGGAGCACTCGACGACGATGGTCTTGTCGTCCTTCTTCTCCATACCGGTGACCATGTTCAGGAACGGCATGTAGAGGCCGTCGGTCTCGGCATCGACAGGATGCAGGGCGCGCTCGTAGGAGTAGATGACGTCCTCGGGGGTGACGGGGTCGCCGGTGGAGAACTTGGCGCCGTCGCGAAGGACGATCTCGGCGTGGTTGTCATCGGTCCAGGTGGGGTCGCCCACGCACAGGCCATCCGCGACGCTGTAGTCGTGGAAGTCGATGTCGTAGAGGCCCTCGACGACGTTCATGTTCGCGGACATGCAGAACGCGGACGAGCAGTTGGCGGGGTCGAACGAGCTGGGGCCGTAGGCAGAGCCGACGGTCAGCGCGCCGGAAGCGGCCTCTGCGGGCTCCTCCTCGGCGGGCTCCTCCTCAGCGGGCTCCTCCTCGGCGGGCTCCTCGGGAGCTGCGTTGTTGGCGCAGGCGGCGAGCGCCACGGCCGACGCGGCGCCCGCGACTCCGAGGAAATTGCGACGGGTAAGCTTGGTATCCATTCCACACTCCTGTCTCTGTCGAGCCCACAGCCCTATTGCCGGGGACGAGGCATAGATACGCGAATATGATAGGCCGCGCGCAGATTGGACGGCAATAGCTGGAGGCCCCTCGGCAGGCGTTATTCGAACACTTTTCGATTACCGATTGGGGTCTTGCTTTTCCCGTCAACTTGTGCGTGTACATCCGGATAAGACAAAGGGGACAGTCCCCCATGTCATGACGAGGGGGACAGGTACCCAGCACCGTGGGCCAATGGGGATATGATCCTTCGGTGCCTGTCCCCAAACTGTCATATCCGGCGCCGTGTCCTGCACGCGCTATAGTTGACGAAACGCGCGAAGGGATGCCCATGACGATGCTCGTCGACTGCCATAGCCACACCACCTACTCCGATGGCGCATCGACGCTCGAGGAGATGGTGAGCGCGGCCGAGGCCTGCGGCTGCGAGGTCTTCTGCACCACCGACCACCTCACCATGCCCGAGGAGCTCGACCCCGGCAGCGAGGTGGGCGTCGCCGAGGTCGACCTGCCCAAGCTGGCGGCCGATTTCGCCCTCGCGCGCGAGGCCCATCCCGGAATCGAGCTTGTCCGCGGGTTCGAATGCGACTGGTACGAGGGCTGCGAGGAGAACACCCTGCGCTGGTCGCAGGGCGCGACCTTCCTCCTGTGCGGCGTGCACAAGGTCGACCTCCGCGACATCGACTGGGCGGAGGACATGGGGATCTGGGAGGAGCTGGGCCCGGACGAGCTGTGGCGACGCTACGCCGACACGTGGTGCCGCGCCTGCGAGAGCAGCCTCCCCTTCGGCTCGATGGCCCACCCCGACCTGCCGCGGCGCTTCGAGAACGAGGGCTACGCGCCAACCATCGACCTCGCGCCGATCTTCACACAGATGGCGACCTGCGCCCACGACACGGGCAGGCGGATCGAGGTGTCGACGGCGGGGCTGCGCAAGTCGGTGCGCGGCTACTACCCCTGCCCGCAGCTTTTGGCAGAGTTCTTCCGCGCCGAGGTGCCCATCACGGTGGGCTCGGATGCGCATCACGCGATGGACGCCTGCTGGGGTATCCGCGACGCCTACGCCTACGCCCACGCCACCGGCTACCGCACGATGGACGTCCCCCGCGGAGACGACAGCTGGTCCACCGTCGAGCTCTAGGCCTTCGGAGACGCCTGACGCCAACGCCTAGTGACGTCGCGCGGCAAGCTCCCCCGCCAGGTCGTCGAGAGCCACGCCATGCCGCTCGAGCACCACGAGCAGGTGGTAGACGAGGTCGGCGGCCTCATAGCGAATGTGGTCGTGGTCGTCGTCCTTGCAGGCCATGATCACCTCGCTCGCCTCCTCGGCGAGCTTCGAGAGCAGCTTGTCATCGGAGCCCTGCAGAAGGCGCGCGGTGTACGACGTCTCGGGGTCTGCCGTCACCCTTCCGCGGATGACCTCCGCAAGCTCGGCCAGCACGTCGCCGATGTCTGCCGGCGTGACGCCAGCGGTCCTCTCCCCCATTGCTATGCCTCCTCATCTGCGCGCGGCTCGAGCGCGAGCTCGCGGTAGAAGCAACTGCGGTTTCCCGTATGGCACGCGGGGCCGGGCGAGTCGACGATCACGAGGAGCACGTCGGCATCGCAGTCGAAGAGCACGCGGCGCACCTGCTGCATGTTGCCGCTCGTCGCCCCCTTGTTCCAGAGCTCCTCGCGCGAGCGCGACCAAAACCAGGTGGTCCCGGTCTCGAGGGTGAGGCCGAGTGACTCCTCGTTCATCCAGGCCATCATGAGGACCTCGCCCGTGCCCTCCTGCTGGACGATGGCGGGGATGAGCCCGCGGCCATCGAAGGCGAGGCCGGCGTCGCGAGCCGCGCAGACGCTGAGAATCTCGTAGTCCACGTCCGTCCCTTCCGCAGTAACGTCATCTTCCGACTGCCACCAGCATAGGCAAGCCGGGGCGCGCGGGCGGGCGTGATGCCGGCAGATTCAACCAGCGCGACATAATTCGCCTGCTGCCCTCGCCTGCTGTCCTTGCCAGCTGCCGTGCCCGCTCCTCGCCGAGCGCCTCCGCCGACCGCCGCGCCCACACAGCGCATAAGTCGTCCGGTGGCAGGGGTATCATCTGCTTAGCAAGGGACGAGGAGGCCATCATGGGGCTTTTTGACGACATCGGCGTCGCATGGAACGAGAAAGATGGGCTCACGTGGTTCGAGGTCCCGCGCTCGGCGCGCGCTCCCAAGGAGGTCAAGGTCGTCATCGAGGACAAGCGCAAGCACAGCCCCCTCGAGCCCGGCCACCTGCTCGACGACATGGAGCCCGCCGACGAGTGGTGGAACGAGCACCTCGACTAGCCTCGCCGCCCGCTCCTAGCGCGGCTCTTCGCCACCCCCGTTGGGGTGCAGTATCACCTTCACCGCCTTGCCCGAGCGCGCGAGCGCGATGGCATCGTTGATCTGCTCGAGCCCCATACGCTGGGTGATGATCTCGTCCGCGCGGAAGCGGTCGTCCAGCGCGAGCTCGAAGGTGCGCTGCACCTGCATCGAGGTCGCGCCGTAGTGGCCGTATATCCAGAGACCGAAGTAGTGGATGCGATTGGTGTCGATCTCGGTGAGCGCGCCCTTCTCCACGCCGCCGAAGAACACGACGATGCCGTTGCGCCTGGCCATGAAGATGGCCTGCTGCTGCGCTTCGAGCGACGGATTGGCCGATATCACCTTCTCCGCGCCCTTGCCGTCCGTGAGGCGCAGCACCGCCTCCACCGGGTCTTCCTCGGTGCAGTCGATCACGGCGTCGACGTCGAGCTTGCGCGCAAACTCGAGGCGCCCGGGGTTGATCTCACAGAGGATGATCTTGCGCGCGCCGCGCATGCGGGCGATCTTCGCGTGGTAGCAGCCGATGGGGCCGGCGCCCAGGATGGCCACGACGTCCTCCGTGCACACGCCGATGTTCTCCTGGCAGCCGTAGACGCTCGAGAGCGGCTCGGCCAGCGTGGCGCGGTCGAACGAGGTGCCCTCGGGAAGGCGGAAGACGGCGTCGGTGGCAAGGTGGTCGGCGTGCACGGCCCAATAGTCGGCGAAGCCTCCGGGGCGCTTGCCGTACTTGCCCAGGTTCTCGCACATCTCATGATGGCCCCTGCGGCAGGCCTCGCACTCCATGCAATGGCCCGCCGGGTACACGTAGAGCCTATCGCCCACGGCATACTCCGTGCAGGAGGGCGACACCTCGTCCACGATGCCGGCGATCTCGTGGCCGTAGGTCCAGGGGTAGTCGCCGGCGCGCGAGTCGGTGGTGAGATTTCGGATGTCGGAGCCGCACAGGCCCACCGACACCACCTTGAGGATGAGCCCGCCCTCGGGGCATGCCGGGCGCTCGACCTCCTCGACGCGGATGTCGCCCGGGCCGTACATGAGCGCTGCCTTCATGATGCTCTCCCCTCACCCGTGAAACCCTCACCTAGCGCGGATTATACGGGGTGCGAGGAGTCCGGCAGCACGGTCGCCGCCCGGCTGCTAGAAGCCGCCGCTCGCGCGGGCGGCGCGCATGCCCTTCCGCATGAGCGCTGCATCCCACTCGGCTTTGTCCTCGTCGGTCTCGAGCGCAAGGCCAAAGGGAACCTCTAGGGCATGGCCCTGCTCGTCGACGTAGACCTCGGTGAGGTAGGCACGGTTGATGAGCTTTCGCTCGCCGGTTGCAACGTCCTCAGCAAAGGAGTCGGTGCGCACCTCCATGGACGAGCGGCCAACATGGGTTATGCGCGCCGTGATGTGGAGCACCTCCCCGAGCTCCCCGGGATTCTTGAACTCGAGATTGTCGACAGATGCCGTTGTGATCATGCCGCCGCAATGCCGCATCGCGCAGATGCCGGCAGCGTCGTCGATCCACTCCATGAGCCTGCCGCCGAAGAGGCGGCCAAAGCCATTGATGTCCTCATAGCGCACGATGCGCGTCGCCTCGGTGATGGAGTCTGCGACGCGCTTAGCGGGCCTTCCAGTCGCACCTTCCACATTCCCTCCCCTCGTCAAAGAAGAATTCCACCTATATGCTACTAAACTCATAACATATTTGTGGTGGACAGCTTGACTTGGTCACGCAGCGGGAGCAGCGGCAAAATGTGACAGATGGGGACTGTCCCCACCTGTCACATGAGGCAGGGCTCCCCCGCAAAAGCAAGTTTTGGGAGTTTCCAGCGGGCGATCGGCCGATTCGGGCGGCGTTTGCCCAGGATTCGCCTCCCGCGAGCCTGCAGTACGCGCAGGGAAATTACCAAAACTCGCTTTTGCGGGGGAAACGGCGCCAGACCGCGAAGGGGATGGCCCAAACGTGACAGATGGGGACTGTCCCCAAGTGTCACGTTAGAAGTCGAGGCGGACGGGGATTCCCTGCGCGGCCATGTGCTCCTTCACCTGGCGGATCGAGAAGGTCCCGAAGTGGAAGACGCTCGCGGCCAGCACCGCATCGGCCTCGCCGTCGATGATGCCCTCGGCGAAGTGGTCGAGCTCGCCCACGCCGCCCGACGCGATCACCGGAATCCCCACCGCGCGCGACACTGCTCGGGTGAGGGGGATGTCGAAGCCAGACTTTGTGCCGTCGCGGTCCATGCTCGTGAGCAGGATCTCGCCAGCGCCGCGCCGCTCCACCTCGCGCGCCCATTCGAGCACGTCGATGCCGGTGGGCGTGCGCCCTCCCGCCACGTAGACCTCCCACTTGTCGCCAGGCCCCGTGTGCTTGGCGTCAATCGCCACCACCACGGCCTGGCTCCCGAAGGCGGCCGCGGCGCCCGAGATGAGCGAGGGGTCGGCAACGGCGGCAGAGTTGAGCGACACCTTGTCGGCGCCGGCCGCCACCATCTTCCGCATGCCGGCCAGGTCGCGGAACCCGCCGCCGACGGTGTAGGGTATGCGCAGCTCCTCAGAGGCGCGGCTGGCGAGGTCGATGGTGGTGGAGCGCTTGCTCGAGGTCGCGGTGATGTCGAGGAACACCACCTCGTCGGCGCCCTCGGCGTCGTAGGCGCGCGCCAGCTCCACGGGGTCGCCCGCGTCGACGAGGTCGACGAAGTTCACGCCCTTGACGACGCGCCCCTCGGTTACGTCCAGGCAGGGAATGACGCGCTTGGTTAGCATCCAACCACCTCCAGGGCCTCCTCCAAGGTGAAGGCCCCCTCGTAGAGGGCACGGCCGATGATGGCGCCCTCGATGACGTCGTCGCCTAGCTCGCGCAGGGCGCGCAGGTCGTCGAGGCTCGCAATGCCGCCCGACGCGACGACGGGAAAGCCCGCCGCCCCTGCCATCGCCCGGTATGCCTGCGCGTCGATGCCCACCTGCATGCCGTCACGTGCCACGTCGGTGAACACGAGATGGCAGAACCCCATGTCGGCCAGCTCGGCGGCGAGCTCGAGCGCAGGGATGCTCGTGGCGTCGCGCCAGCCGTCCACCGCGACGATTCCGTCGCGCGCGGCAATGTCGGCCACGAGGAGCTCGCCGAACCTGCGCGCCGCCTCCTGGGCGAAGGCGCGATCGCGCACCAGCGCCGTGCCGAGCGAGATGCGCTTGCAGCCCAGCGACGCGAGGTGCTCGATGCGGGCAACGTCGCGCACGCCGCCGCCCACGTCGACGGAGATTCCCTCCACCTGAGCAATCGCGCGGATGGCGGCGTCGTTTGCGGCAAGCGCGTCCGCATCCTCGCCGAAGGCGGCCGAGAGGTCGACCACGTGCACCCAGCGCGCACCCGCCTCCGCGAAGGCGCGGGCCTGGGCGGCCGGGTCGTCGGAGTACACGTCCATATCGTCGCGACTGCCGCGCGCCAGGCGCACGACCTTGCCGGCGATGAGGTCGATGGCGGGAAAGAGGAGCATCAGCGGCCCCCTGCCACGAGCGAGGTGAAGTTCTCGAGGATGCGCAGGCCGCTCCTGGAGCTCTTCTCAGGGTGGAACTGGCAAGCGAAGACGTTGTCGCGCCACACCACGGAGGCGAAGCTGCGCCCGTAGTGGGTGCGAGCGCAGACGGCGTCGGCGTCGATGTCGTCGGCTGCGGCGTAGGAGTGGGTGAAGTACATGGTCGCGCCCTCGTCCACGCCCGTCAGCAGCGGGCAGGAGCGGCCGCGCTCGTTGATGTCGATGGTGTCCCAGCCAACGTGGGGCACCTTGAGGCGGCGCGACTCGATGCGCGCGCACGTGCCGCCGATGACGCCCAGGCCGGGAATCGGCGCGAGCGCATCCGGATCGGCGCCCTCGTCGCCCTCGTCGAGGAGCAGCTGCAATCCCAGGCAGATGCCCAGGAAGGGGATGCCCTTGCGGATGGCGAGCGAGATCTGGTCGGCCTGGCCCGATCCGCGCAGGTAGTTCATCGCGTCGGCAAAGCTCCCCACGCCCGGCAGCACCAATCCGGCGGCGCCGGCAATGGCGGACGGGTCGTCGGTGATGCGCGCCGAGGCCCCCGCCTCCACCAGGCCGCGCTCGACGCTCTTGAGGTTGCCCTTGTGGTAGTCGATGACGACGATCTCGCGCGACATCACAGGCTTCCCTTGGTGGACGGCACGCCACTCACGCGCGGGTCGGGCTCGATGGCAGCGCGAAGGGCGCGGGCGAACGACTTGAACGTGGCCTCGAGGATATGATGGGCGTTGTGACCGCCGAGCTTGCGCAGGTGGACGGTGATACCCGCCTCGCGTGCCAGCCCGCAGAAGAACTCCTGCCCGAGCTCGGTGTCGAAGCTGCCCACCTTCGCGGGGCCGATCTCGACGTCCCAGTAGAGGCCGCCGCGGCCGGAGAGGTCGACGGCCGCCTGCACGAGCGCCTCGTCGAGCGGCACGCAGGCATCGCCGAAGCGCCCCAGGCCGGTCTTGTCGCCAAGCGCCTCGCGCAGGGCGGCGCCGAGCACGATGCCGGTGTCCTCCACCGTGTGGTGGTCGTCCACGTGGGTGTCACCCTCGACGCGCAGCTTGAGGTCGATGAGGGAATGGCGCGTGAGCGCGTCGAGCATGTGGTCGAAGAAGCCGACGCCCGTCGCGATGTCGGCCTTGCCCGAGCCGTCGAGCTCGAGCTCGAGCTCAATCTTGGTCTCGGCCGTCGTGCGGCTTGCCTGTGCGGTCCTGCTCATCGTTCCTCCTCGAGTATCTGTCGCAGCGCAGCTACGAGCATATCGTTTTCGGTGGGCTTGCCGACGCTGATGCGCAGGCAGCCGGCGCATCCCGGCGCCCCGCTCACGTCGCGCACGAGGATGGAGTGCTCGCCCAGCAGGCGGGCACGCACCTCCGTCGCCGGCCCGACGCGCACCAAGAGGAAGTTCCCCCAGCCGGGGAAGACGCGCACGCCCTCGATGTCGGCGAGGGCATCGGCCATGCGGGCGCGCTCGGAGATGGTCATGTCGATGAAGGGGGCGAAGTCCTCGCGGTGCCGCACGACCAGCTCGGCCGCGGCCTGCGTGAGGCGGTTCACCGAGTAGGGCTGGCGGACGGCGGCGAACGCGTCAATCACGCCGGGCGACGAGATCACGTAGCCGCAACGCGCCCCTGCCAGGGCGTAGGCCTTGGAGAAGGTGCGCAGCACCACGAGCCGCTCGAAGCGCTCGATGAGGTCGATGCAGCTCGACCCAGCCGGAGCGAAGTCGATGTAGGCCTCGTCGACGAGGACGACGCCGCGCGTGGCCTCGCAGATGCGCGCCACGTCCTCGCGCGCCAAGAGGTTGCCCGAGGGATTGTTGGGCGAGGTAAGGAGCACGACGTCTGCCGAGGATGCCGCCACGACGACGGCGTCGACGTCGGCCTCGAAGTCCTCCGCCGCACGCGGCACCTCCACCACCTCGCAGCCCAGCATGCGGGCGTAGAGGCCATAGACCGCAAACGACGGCGGCAAATCGACCACCTTCCTGCCGGCGCCGCCGAAGGCGAGTAGCAGGTTGTAGATGAGCTCGTCTCCCCCGTTGCCCACGCAGATGTTGTCGCGGGAGAGCCCCAGCTCGGCGGCGAGCAGGTCGCGCAGGCCATTCGAGAGCGGGTCGGGGTAGCGGTTCAGCTCGACCTCCGCGAGCGCGCGGGAGAGCTCGTCTGCGAGCGACATCGGGAGGCCGAAGTTGTTCTCGTTGGCCGCGAGCATCACGTCGCAGCTCGCAAGTGAGCCGTCGTAGGGCTCGAGCTCGGCGAGCTCGGGGCGCATGAGGGCGCGGATGGAATCGGGGATAGCCATGCTAGCGACCTCCTCCCAGCTTGACCTTGGGCACATCGCCCAGGTCGTAGGGCAAGGCGATGCGGTGCGCGGCGCTCACGTCGGACAGGCTGGCGAAGCGCTCGGACCCCGTGTCGACGAGCCTCCTCCTGAGACCCACCGAGAGCGCGTGCGCCCACAGGCCCTCCGCCTGGGCGAGCGTCTGCACCGCTCCCCCGTCGGACGAGAGGCCCGCCTCCGAATAGCGGATGATGCTCGAGCGCTTCTGGAAGTCGTAGGTGCCCAGCGGGCTCGAGAAGGCGGCCGTGCCGCCGGTGGGCAGCGTGTGGTTTGGGCCGGCAACGTAGTCGCCGAGGGGCTCCGAGCTCCAGGCGCCCACGAAGATGGCGCCGGCGTTCTCGATGCGCTCGACGAGGGCATTGGCATCGGCGCAGTGGAGCTCGAGGTGCTCGGGCGCGATGAGGTTCACGGCCGCGATGGCCGCGTCCATGTCCTCGGCCACCACGATGAGGCCATTGTCGTCGAGCGAGGCGCGGGTGATCTCCTCGCGGGGGCTCTGGGCGACGAGCGCCTCGATGGCCTCGAGCACCTGCTGGGGAAGATCCTCGTCGCAAGTGACCAGGTAGCAGGCGGCCATGGGGTCATGCTCGGCCTGGGCCATGAGGTCGGCGGCCACCACGATGGGGTCGGCCGTGGCATCTGCCAGGACGCACACCTCGGAGGGGCCGGCCACCATGTCGATGCCGACGTCGCCGGAGACATAGCGCTTGGCGGCCGCCACGTAGGCATTGCCGGGGCCTGTGACCTTGGCCACGCGCGGGATGGTCTCGGTGCCATAGGCGAGCGCGGCGATGGCCTGGGCGCCGCCCACGGCGTAGACCTCGTCTACGCCCGAGAGCGCCGCGGCGGCAAGCGTGTAGGCCGAAAGCGTGCCGTCTGCCTGCGGCGGCGTCACCATGACGATGCGACCGACGCCGGCCACCTTGGCGGGGACGGCGTTCATGAGCACGGTCGAGGGGTACTGGGCGCGCCCGCCCGGCACGTAGATGCCGGCAGAGGCGACAGGCGTCACGCGCACGCCGAGGATGGTGCCGTCGGCGCGGCGCATCTCCCAGCTCTGCTCGGCCTCGCGCTCGTGGAAGTCGCGGATCTGTGCGTGCGCCAGCCGAAGTGCCGCGAGGAACTCCCCGTCGACGAGCTCGAGGGCCTCGTCGAGCAGGGCTGCGTCGACGCGCAGGCTCTCGGGGCAGGAGCCGTCAAAGCGCAGCGCGTACTCGCGCACGGCCTCGTCGCCGCGGGCGCGGACGTCCTCGACGATGGCCTCTGCCGCATCGCACACCTCGCGCGGGAGGGCGCTGGCGCGCTCGAGGTCGGCCCTTGTGAGCCGCTCGCCTGCGCCAAGCCTTGCCAGCCTCATGTCACTCACCCTCCCCGGCAGCGTCCGCGAGCCTCGTGGCGAGGTCGCGCACGCGTGCGTCGCAGCGATAGGCGGCGGGGGCCGCGAAGAAGCGCGCCGTGCACTCCATCACGTCATCCACCACCACGAGGTCGTTTTCGGCGAGCGTGGTGCCCGTCGCGGTGATGTCGACGATGCGGTCGACCATCCCCACAATGGGCCCGAGCTCGATGTTTCCGTGCAGGGCGACGATGTCGACCTGCTGGCCCAGCGAATCGTAGTAGGCCTGCGTGATGCGCGGGTACTTGGTGGCCACGCGCACGCTGCCGCGCCAGGCATAGGCGGCATCGGCCTTGCCCGCAGCCGAGGCCGGCTCGGCCACGATGAAGCGGCAGCCGCCGAAGCCGAGATCGACGAGCTGGAGCAGGTCCACGTTGGCCTCGACGAGCGAGTCGTACCCGCAGATGCCGCAGTCGGCGCCCCCGTAGGCCACGAAGGCGGGGGCGTCCTGGGCGCGCACGATGATGTAGTCGACGCCGTCCTCGTGAACGATGAGGTGGCGGCCCGCATCGGCGAGCGCCGCCACGGGAAGGCCGGCTGCCTCGAGGATCTTGACGGCGTCGGCGAAGAGCGAGCCCTTGGGGACGGCTATGCGCAGGGGGCGATTGTCGGCGCGCACGCCGGGGCTTGCGACGCCGCTCTCTCCCTGCTCGCCGAGCGCCTCCTGGAGCCGCTCGAGCGAGAGCGCGAATCCGCAGGCGGCAAGGCCCTCGTCCATGCCGAGGTTCGCAAGCACCGCATCGTAGCGGCCGCCCGAGCCCAGGCTGGCCGAGATCCCCTCGGCGTAGCCCTTGAAGACGATGCCGGTGTAGTAGTCGAAAGAGTTGATGATCGAGAAGTCGAAGCTGAGGCGCTCGCCGAGGGAGGCCGGCAGGTCGCGCGCCAGCTGGCGCAGCTCGGCTATGCCACGCGCCCCCTCCTCGACGCCGGCCGCGTCCAGGAGCGCGTCGAGCTCGTCGAGCGCCTCGATGCCGCCGCTCACCCTGGGCAGGCGGCTGATGGCACGGCAAACGGGCTCGGCGAGGCCGCTCTGGGCGACGAGGCTGTCGAGGCTCACGAGGTCGGAGTCGTGCACGAGGGCAAGCGCGCGCTCGCGCAACTCGCGGCTGGCGACGCATGCGTCGAGCAGCGCCGTCAAGGGCACCACCGATCCGCAGACGATGCGCCACGCCTCCACCTCGAGTGCCTCGAGCGCCTCGGCGAGGAGCGCGACGACCTCGGCCTCGGCGGCCGCCCCGTCGTCGTGGATGAGCTCGACGCCCAGCTGTGTGAACTGGCGCGGCTGGCCCTTGAGCGAGAGCTGCTCGCGCACGACCGGCGCCGCGTAGCGAAGGCGGCAGGGAAGCTCGCCGGCGCGCATGCGCGTGGCGGCGAGGCGGGCGACGGGTAGCGTGAGGTCGGGCCGCAGCATGAGGAGGCGGCCGTCGGAGTCGAAGAGCTGGAAGGGAGACCCCTTGATCCTGCCCGCCTGCTCGAGCACCGCGCGGTCTTCGAGCAGCGGCGTCTCCACCGGCACGTAGCCGCGCGCCGAGAACACCTGGCGAACCGAATCGGAGATGCGCTCGCGGGCGAGCGCCTCGGTGGGAAGGATGTCGCGGAAGCCGCGTGGTGTGCCTGGCATCGCCCTGTTCCTCCAAGTAGATGCTTTACTTAACTAAAGTGTCTGCTTCACTTTACCACACTAAAGCGCTCAGCAACATCACGCGCATGACACTTTGGCGCCTGTCCCCAAACCGTCACAGAACCTGTCCCCCTTGTCATGACAAAGGGGACTGTCCCCTTTGTCATGTGGACGAGCTAGCCGCCCAGGTAGGCCTGCTGGACGCGCTTGTCATGCGCGAGCTCGTCGGCATCGCCGCTCATGGAGATGCGGCCCGTCTCGAGCACGTAGGCGCGGTCGGCCACCGAGAGCGCCATGCGGGCGTTCTGCTCCACGAGCAGGATCGTCGTCCCCTGCTCATGCAGCGCGCGGATGATGTCGAAAATCTCGGCCACGAGGATGGGCGCGAGGCCCATCGAGGGTTCATCGAGCATGAGGAGCTTCGGCTTGCTCATGAGGGCGCGCCCCATGGCGAGCATCTG
>CACZNT010000006.1 GCA_902782635.1 uncultured Coriobacteriaceae bacterium | reverse complement strand
GCTCCCCCCTAGGCCGCGGGCCGCAGTGCTGCTCGAGCTCCATCGCAAGCTCGCGTCATGGAGCAACATCCGGAAGGCCCTCGGGAGAGCCAGGCAGAGGCTCTCGTTGAAATGAGGAGGCGAAGTGCCCTCCTGGAAGAACTCGGCCCTCTAGCAATCGAGTACATAGACGCCCTCTATGGCTACGCGTCCTGGCGCGCCTACCCAATCGCCTCGCTTCTCCGATCGATGCCCGCCTTCATGCGTTCGACAAGCTGCGAGACATCCTCCGCCGCAACGTCTGCGAGCATCTGGGCCGCGTCATCGAAGCGGGAGGCAACCCCATCGGCAACCTCGTGCAGAATCCCCAGAAGGTACCTCTTGCTCACGCCAACCTCTTCGGCAAGCAGTGCGAAATCCCCTCCGCCAATGCGATCGATATTCGAATGGGCGCCAATGCGCATTCCCATCCCCCGCGAGAGCTCGGCTCCAAATTCTCCGTCGTAGACGGTTGTCGAGAGGAGGTCGTAGGCTGGCGCCAGGCGCACCGCCTCCTTCGAGCCGAGCATGATGGAATAGTTCTTGCCGTGAGCGTCGCAATTGCCCACCAAATAGTTGAATGCCAAAAGCCTCAAAAGCGAGCTTCGGTCATCAAGGGCGCTGGCGCTGTGGGTCAGCAGGGCCTCGCAGACCGCAGCTACTCCCGGCCCTCCATCCTGCTCGTACTTCTGCGCGGAGGTAACCCCGAGCGCCTGGCAGAAGTCCTCCTGCCTCAGGCGGGCGAAAAGCGCCAGCCCCTCCTCCGAGGTCTCTCCCGTCGGCCACCTGTCAAAGCGCCTCACAACCAAGAGCGGGCGCTCGAGCACAACCATCTCGACCTCGGCCGCCTGCATGCCGATGAGGCCGGCAAGCCTCATGCACAGGAACTCGTTGTAGACGAGCTGCGGATAGGCCTCGTTCACTTGCGGCTTCACAATATGGGTGGATGGCGATCCATGCATGGGCACATACCAACCTTGGCTCATGGACTCGCGCGCATCATGGTAGAGGGCAATCTTCTCCTGCCCTCCGGCAAGGGAGAGGCGATTGCCGGCACGCAGCCGAGAAATGGTGCCATAGGGATTTCTGGCAATGCCGCCAAGGTCTTCGTCCAGCAGGAGGTATTTATCGTTGGCTGGCGGCTGATACGGATCGTCCTCCTCGAGCACGGCGACGTCTCCCGCACAATCACGCCCAAGTGCGCGCAACAGCTTGGCGGGGCTGTTCTCCGAAATGCCCAGCTGCTTGGCCATCGATGCTCGCACATCCCCTTCGGGCAGCAGGCCCTCGAAGAAGGGGAGGCTCTGGGCTCCGCTAAAGCGCTCCTCCCTGAGGGGCAGTGAGAGCGAGAGCGGCACGGCATCGGGCAGAGCGAGGTAATCCTGCGAGTAGATAAACCCGTAGAAGGGCTCGCCGGCCTCCATGTCGAGAGTCCCGGCCCGCCTGCCATGCGCATAAACGAGAAGGCTCACCGAAAGCTCCTTTCGGCAACGTCCATGTCAAGGCTCAGAACCCCAAGCACCCGCAATGCCTTTCCGAGCTCGATGCTTGGCTTGCCGTTCTCCAATTCGGAGAGAAAGCGCGTCCCGCACCCGCATGCTTCCGCGAGCTCACGTTGCGTCAGCCCCAGCTTCTTGCGTTTTGTTCGGACGACGGCACCCACATCCTTGGCGGAATGGACGCGCATTGCTCCCTCCTTTTCCCGTACGGTAATTTCCAGCAATCTGGCTGATAGTATACCCGTACGGGAATAATTATTCACCACATTAGTAATATTCCCGTTCGGGAATATAATCGTAGGGTATGGGCTTCAGCTCGCCCGCTTAAACTGCTGTAATACAGTATTGCGGATAATCGCATCAATCTATAACATAGTGACACCAATAGAGAGGAAAGCTAATGGACGCAATGGTGAGCGCGCGAGTTCCCGTTGAAGTGAAGAAGCAGGTGGACGACGTCCTCAAGGAGCTCGGCTCTTCTGCGACTGAGCTCGTGAACGCCGCCTACGACTACGTGCTCAAGAACAAGGCGCTTCCCAGCACGCAAACCCCTCCACCGGCCACCATGCAGCGCAAGGTTCTGCGCGGCAAGCAGCTCGAGCAGTTCAAGGAGTTCTGGTCGGCCCACACCGCTCCCGAAATCCCCGAATACGACGGCACCAACTTCAAGGAGCTGCTCGGCAGGCTTAGGGAGGAGCGCCATGAGGGCATTGATCGACAGTAACATCATGCTCGACATCCTGCTCAAGCGGGACTTCAACCAAGACGCTCTCGAGCAGCTTCGCGTCATGAAGAGCTTTGGGGATGTCGACCTGTGGGCCTCCGCAAAGTCGTATGCGGACTGCTTCTATTTTCTGAGCAAGTATCTGGGAAGCGAGGTTGCCTACCGGTCTTTGGAGGGCACGCTCGATTGGCTTGGCGTTTGCTCTGTCGACAAGACGGATGTCGAGAGCGCCCTTGGGCAGCATTGGAAGGACTTCGAAGACTGCCTGATCAACATGGGAGCGGAGAAGGTGAAGGCTGACTACCTGATCACACGCGACCGAACTGGCTTCGAACAATCGTCAATTCCGCATGGGGATGCGGCAGACTTCATGGCATACGTCGCCGAGACCCTGCATCTCGAATACGCGATAGTGGACGCGTGATAGCCGCCCCCCGCTTTGATGAAGAGTGGGTCGATCAGCTTCAGTCGACTAATGATGCGCACCGGCGCTCATCGCCCAGCTCCAAAACATCTTTCTAAAATCTCTTTCTATAGCGTAATTTACTTTCGAATATCTCCATAAATGGATATTTTCGAAAACAATTTGCTATCATCCCATTTAGACGGAGGAGGGCCAGATGCTGGACAGGAAAATTCAAACAGCGCTTGCAGCCTGGAAAGCGAGCACGCACAAGAAGTGCCTTGTCCTTCAAGGTGCCCGCCAGGTGGGGAAGACGTTCGCCGTCGAGCGCTTCGGCAAGACATCCTACCAAGAGGTCCTCAGCATCAACTTCAAAGAGACGCCGAGCGCCGCATCCATCTTCAAGGGCGATCTCTCGATTGATGCCATGATCACCGCTCTCAGGTTCAGGCACCCAGATCTCGCAATTTCCCCCGAGAGCACCCTGCTCTTCTTCGACGAGATACAGGAGTGTCCGGAGGCCATTACCTCGCTCAAGTTCTGGACGGCCGATGGGCGCTACGACGTCATCGCATCGGGTTCCATGCTCGGCATAGACTACAAGCGGCCAAGCTCGTACCCCGTTGGATACGTCGACTATCTCACGCTGACAGGCCTTGATTTTGAGGAATTCCTTTGGGCGCAAGGCGTAAGCCGAGATCTCTCCAGCTCGATATGGCACTACTTCAACGAGCGCAAGCCCGTGCCCGCTGCCATACACGACGAGCTGGCAGCGCACTTCCGCCTGTTCTGTGCGCTGGGAGGCATGCCCGAGGTTATCCAGGCATACGAGGACACCGGCGACATTCGCAAGGCCGACGCCATTCAGCGCGCTCTCCTGCAAGGCTACCTCTACGACATCGCGCACTATGCGAATGCGGAGGAGAAGATCAAGGCAGAGCGATGCTTCCTCTCAATCGCCGGCCAGCTGCTTGGCAAGGAGAACCACAAGTTCCAATACAAGCTCGTCGAGCAGGGCGGCAAGGCGGCGAAATACTTCTCGAGCATCGACTGGCTCATGCAGGCTGACATCGCCACGATGAGCACGAACGTCACCAAGGCATCATGCGACCTCGTCGACTATGAGATAGCAGGCAATTTCAGGCTCTACTGCACGGATATGTCGCTCCTGCTTGCCATGCGCGACCTCAGCCTTAAGCAGGGAATCGTCGAGAGCAGCCTCTCAGGCAACACGAAAGGGGGCTTGTTCGAGAGCTTCATCGTCGACGCCCTGCATAAGAGTGGACACTCCCTGCACTTCTACCGAAACGAGTCCACCAAGCGCGAGGTGGACATCATCCTCCAAAAGGAAGGCCGCGTGATTCCCGTTGAGGTCAAGGGCGGCCGCGCCGCAGCCAATTCCCTCAAAGCGCTCATGAAGAGCAGCCCGGAGATTGACCTCGCGTACAAGGTCGCGGACGCAAATGTGGGGGTGGATGAGGATGGCATCGTCACCATCCCCCACTACATGGCCATGTACATCTAGGCTCGGCGCTGGCAGGAGGCTGCCCCTACGCTCCCGTGAGCTGGCGATAGGCGACAAGCGCCCTGTCGTGGAGGGCGGGCGCGTTCAGGAGCAGCATCGCACGAAGCATCTGCGGATGGAGGGGCGACACGCCGCGCAGGCACGCCAGGCGGTAGGCCGCATCGAGCTCCTCGTGCAGCGCCTCCGATATCTGCGCCCTCGCAGCGTCTTCGCATTCCGAGCTCCGCAGGGTCGTGTGCTGGCCGCACAGGCGATGCACGAGATGCAGGCAGTATGATGCGTCGTCCGTGGCATGCACCAGCCCCAGACGCTCGGCATACGTCACCTCGAACCTCTCCATCGCCTCGCGGAACTGCCAGAACGTGCGCATGGGCGCCGGCTTGGCGCGCGTGATCGACCCATGCCGCGCCACATAGCAATAGAGCCTGGCGGGCACGGTGGCCACCGTCCTCGCGTCCGCGAACACCCCGCCCAGATTCCAGATGTCCTCGTACACCATCCCCACGGGGAACGGGTGCGCCTCCACAAGCTCGCGCCTGAAGAGCTTGCACCAGAACGCGAAGTTGATCTCCTCCGTCGCAATCTGGGCGAGCGACTCCTGCGCGTCGATGGTCGAGATGCAGGCCAGAGAATCCTCCGCCAGGCTCGGCCAATCATCGAGGGTGGCCGACGCATCGGGGCTGGCGCTCACGTGCCCGCAGCAGGCAATGTCCGCGCCGGTCGCCTCCATCACCGCATCGAGCACCTCGAGATAGCGGGACGAGACGTAGTCGTCCCCATCCACATAGGAGATGAGCTGGGCGCGCGCAATCCCGAGGCCGGCGTTGCGCGCTGCGGAGGGTCCCTGATGCCCCTGGTGGATCACGCGGAAGCGCGCGTCCGCCGCCGCCTGGTCGTCGAGCATGCGTCCCGTGGCGTCGGTCGACCCATCGTCTATGCAGATGACCTCGAAGCTCTCGTGCGTCTGCGCTGCCAGCGAGACGAGGCATGCGGGAAGGAAGCCCTCGATGTTGTGGCAGGGCACGATGACGGAGATCCTTGGCACGGTTTCAGCATTCATGCAGTTAAGTGTATCGGAGTCTGCCTCACCGCGCAGGCCTAGCCCAGCAGGAACGAGACGATGCGCTCAACGGATTCCTCCAGGGGCTCTGCGCTGGTGCAATGATATGGATTGACCACCGCGATGAGCCTGAGGGGGCGGCGCACGCCTCACCCGCGAGTGCGCCATGGCACTGATCAGCGCAGCCCGGGAGCTTGCGGGAGAACGGGGCAGGGGTAACCTCATTTGCGCCCATTCCCAAATCATGCGCTGAATCGACATCATCCCAGTTCGACAGCGGGCATTACGATTCCTTGGCTCTACCGCCATCTCGCGTCGAAAGACAGCGTCACGCAGGCGCCAGAGCGAAATGCCAACAAGCTCACTGCTGCACAGGTGGCCTTGAGTTACGGCAGCCTGGCCCTGGCCCGTTGTCGCACCTAGCGCAGCATTGGCTATCCAAGGGTGGCAGCCGCAGCGAGAGCGCTTTGCTCGAGAACACCTCTATAATCTACCGGGTACGACCTGCAGCTAACAAAGGACCTGCATGACTGAAGTCTCCTCATCCGCCGTTTACGCTACTAATGCTCCAAGAGTTTCGGTGGTGCTGCCCATCTGGAATCCCGGCCCAGAGATTTCCCGTTGCATCGCGTCTTTACGAAATCAAACTTTGGAAGATATTGAGATGATTTTCGTGAATGATTGCAGCACAGATAATTCCATGGACATCGCGCGCGCAGCAGCAGAAGACGATTCTCGAATTCGCATTATTGAAAACGAGAGCAATATCGGTCCAGGCCCTTCACGGAATAGGGGGATAGAGGCTGCGCGAGGTGAATACCTTTCCTTTGTGGATCCGGATGACTATATAGCGCCGGATTTCCTTGAGCTCCTCTACCGAGAGGCCTTTGCGCAGAAGGCCGACATAGTTAAGGGGACTTTGGCCTCGGTGAAGGCAGATGGCACGGCCGGGGCACCCAGAAGGAACATGAATCGGGGAATACGCAGGGGACAGAAAGCCCAAAAACCCCTCTATATGTCATTTTATTCCGAGCACCAGTCAGCCGTATATCGGAGGGATTTCATACTTGCTCAAATGGTTCGCTATGGTACCTCGAGAAAAGCGGAGGATCATACGTTTCTTTTGGCCGCTTGCTTCAAAGCGCAATCGATTTCATTTGCTGATGACGCGCTCTACTATTACTGCGAACATCCCGGCTCGATAACCCACACCCCGAATGCCGAGAATCTTCATGGTACGGTACGAGCAATTCGCGAAAGAATAGACTTTATCCTGAGGGAGATGCCAGGCGACGCCTGGGCGCCAGAATACCTACAGACCAAGTTTCACTTTGCTCTCAGAGAAACGCTGCGATACCGCACGGACCCAGCCGCGGAGGAGCTCCTTGCAAAGTACACTTCAGACCTTGGTGTCGAGTTTGGACGCCTGCCCTTTAATGAGGCGATGGCCGAACGGTCCTACTCACTTCGATGCTTGCAGAATCACGGCATCTGCCTGCCCCGCGAGCCATATTATTCCGCTTGGGAGGGAAGGTATCCTCCCGTTCGGTATGCAATGCTGGCTGGGCAGTGGATAGACCACTACCTGGGACACCCGGACGAATCTGAGGCGTGCTGGAAAGACCTACGCGATCTTATTGGCAGAGCGTACAAGGCAGTTGGCGGCAAGCCGCAAAACACATACAGTCAAGAAGAGCGAAGGGAGGGGGCGAAGCTCCTAGATAAGCAGGTGGCAAGGCTGCCCCTCAAGCTTCGGCTTCAA
The DNA here is from genome assembly GCA_902782635.1 of uncultured Coriobacteriaceae bacterium. GTDB lineage: Bacteria > Actinomycetota > Coriobacteriia > Coriobacteriales > Atopobiaceae > CACZNT01. Next base: position 22,294 of record CACZNT010000006.1, on the reverse strand, counting down.
GTTTGGGCGCTTAGAGCGAGAAGCGCCGATGCGAATACTGTTCCGAAGCGGATTATGGCAATTGCCAAGTTCCTCGGCATCATCTCTGGACAAAAGGGGGCGCGGCACAAGCAATGAGGAAGATCGGCTTGCTGCAGTGGCGTAGTCTCGCGCAATCACCACGCTCCTCCATGCTCATACTTCCATTTTGCAAATTCAAAGTCATCTCTAGTGTCGATGTCGACGCACTCCGCGGAATCTTCGATTAGGAACCCGTGGAATCCGTCCTTCAATACCATTCCATCCTTGATAAAGTTCTCCCTATTGAATAGATGGAACGCATTTGCAATCTCATACAGGGGCTCAATCTCTTTTGTAGATAGTCGTGCACAGTCCATGTGGCACAGGGGTTCCATCCTCTCGTTGAGAACCCAGTTCTGAAACCTCTTGATGCTGGTCCCGTAATCGTTTGCCATGCTATTAAACGTCTCCACCGTGCGGACTACAGTATCCACCTTCAAAAAAATGAGACATGGATTAAGGAACATCAAATGGGTCTCTTGTGATTCGGCAGCGATATCCTTGTAAATAAAGTTCGCAGGCCCATCTGCATCTGCGGTTTCGGGGTTCCTCTCGACTATCGTGATATGGGGATACCGCCTTGCGATGGAGAATAGTTCATCTTCGCAAATGAGCACATAGGAAGGGATGCCCCTAACCGCAAGCTCTTCCATCTTTCTGCAACAAATGTCAAAGATGCAGCTGTCCCCGATAGGGAGCAGATGCTTCTGGGGCAGCCTCTCGCTTGATAGCCTCGCCGGCGCAAATACACCAGTGCTTTTCATCCCAGCCCCTTCCGCATCCGTTATTGTTTCATTTTAGGAGTTATGCAATCTTGAAGACGGCCACAGAATCTCGGGCGGGGAGGTTAAAACTGCCAATACCCCGCCTAAGCACTGTCGAGACGTTGCCCAGTCTATATGGGAGAGGGTTTTAAATGATAGTGACGCTATGCGGTTATGTCGCAACAGGATCGTCTGCGGTCTTTGACTTGCTTAGGGAGTACGAGGGATTGACAACAGGCGTCATTGACAATGCGCTCTACGAGCACCTTGTCTTTCTGACACCGGGTGGTTTGTTTGACCTTGAAGACCGGCTGATTGTCGGAAACAATCGACACCACTCTGACGCCGCGCTGCATACCTTTGTCGAGGAGATGGACAGGCTGAACAGAGGAGATTTTCGTTGGTGCGGCAATCTGAGCGCGATTACAAACGGAGAGTTCGAGGTCATATACAGGCGGTTTGTTGATTCTCTGATTGATTGCATAGTTGACGCACATTGGTCTTATCATTTGCTGCCAGCCGACAATGCAGCGCGGATGGACAAGACCGGTTTTGTCAACCGACTGCGAAAGAGGCTGGCCCCGAATCCATCGAAGCCGAAACGGCAGAGGTACCGCTACAAAGACGGGATTTGGTATTCCTTTGTAACCCCAGAGCGATTCTATAAGCTGGGCCATCAATTTGTCATGGATTATCTTTCATGCATTGCCGGCGGAAAGAGCGGCGATCTGCTCGTCAACAAAATGGTTCTCCCGCACAATCTAAAACGCCTCGAGCGCTATCACTTGTCAGACATCAGGACCATTGTCGTTGACCGGGATCCGCGGGATGTATACTGCTTCATCAACCAAATTAAGCGCACGCAGATACCGAAGACCCCAGAAGACTTCATCAAATACTGGACATGGCAGAGGAGCAGCGAGGTTATAGTTGAAAAGAATGTCCTTCGCATCCGCTTCGAAGACCTAGTGTATCGGTATGATGACACGGTCGCAGAAATCGAGCAGTTCCTGGGCCTATCGCCTGCACAGCATGTCAGGCTACGAGAATTCTTCAATCCGGATGTCTCGCGAAAGAATACAAGGTTGTTCACTGCCCCCGACATCAACCAGGAACACATCGCATTGATTGCCGATTCGCTTGAGCAGCATCTCTATCCATTTCCCCTTAATGTTGACAGCGGCACCAGAAGTGCTGACTGACGCATTTGCAAGATGCGATGGCGGCCGACGTGGACACACGCTGCGCCGAAGCGCTTTGCATGCGCGATTCAATAGGAGTAGAGGAAAGAATGCTAAATCCTAACCTGTTCAGGCGGATCATCGATGCGCCTCGTGCTGAGCTCATTCAAGCCTATATCCAGATTCGGCACCGTGATGCCCTCCGCCCCGCGCAGCCTCCTACGAGCATTCGCATTGACGCCTCAACCGTCTGCCAGCTGCGATGCGAAGGGTGCGGTTTTCAAAAGGCTGGGCATCGTGGGTTGGGCGGCGGCTTCCTTACTGCAGATAAGTTTCGGGAACTTCTAGACAGCAATCCCCAGATCAGACGTGTTGAGCTCTCAAATTACGGCGAAATCTTTCTCAACCCGGAGCTCATCGACATCATGCGTTGCGCATTCGAGAAGGGCGTGGCACTTGAGGCGGCTATGGGCGTGAATTTCAACACGGTATCTGATGAGCAGCTGCAGGCGCTCGTCGATTACCGCTTCTCGTTCATCTCAATATCGATTGATGGCGCCTCGCAGGCTGCCTATGCGCAGTACCGCATCGGCGGCGATTTCAATCGGGTCATCGCCAACATCAGGCGTCTCCAGGAGATAAAGGAACTCAAGGGCAAGAAGTACCCGGAGCTTCAATGGCAATACGTCATAAACGAGCACAATGAGCTTGAAGTGGGCAAAGCCAAGGAGATGGCAAGAGAGCTTAATATTCCGATTGTGTTCAAGCTCAATTTCATGCCCTCGTATCAACCGACCAACAGGGAATACCTCTCGCGGGAAACCGGCTTGGACTGTCTCACGAGGGCAGAGTGGCTGGACAAGCATCATGAGCCATATCTGAGCGAGGACTGTCTCCAGATGTTCGATGATCCCCAGTTTAATTGGGATGGAAAGCTGCTCGGATGCTGCAGGGTGGAACACGATGCCTATGGGACGAACCTTTTCGAGGATGGGCTAGTTGGCTCCTTGCAGTCTCCTCGCTTTGTGCTCGCCAAGGAACTGCTGTTGCAGAGGAACCCATCCCCCAGAAAGTATAAGGACCTCCCATGTTGGAGCTGTCCATTGCGAAAAGGGCGTGCGAAATACCACAAGAGACTCACTCCAAAGGGCAGGTGATTGACATCTGCGGCCATCTCACCGATGTCTTATCCGCCCCCCACGCACTCACAAACCTCCAATATGCCCTAGCGCCCTGCCGTGCAGGCCGGGTGCGTCCAGGAGCAGAGTCGCGAGGACATCTGCGGATGGAGGGGCAACGCACCGCGCAGGCCTAGCCCAACAGGAACGAGACGATGCGCTCGACGGACTCCTCGAGGGGCTCCGCGCTGGTGTCCACCACGATGTCCGGGTTCTCCGGCACCTCGTAGGGGCTGGTCACGCCCGTGAAGTTGGGAATCTTGCCCGCGCGCGCCTTGGCGTAGAGGCCCTTCACGTCGCGGCGCTCGCACTCCTCGAGCGGCGTCGCCACGTGCACCTCGACGAACGACTCGTCGCCGATGATCTCGGCCGCTGCACGCCTGTCGCGCACGAAGGGCGAGATGAACGACGTGAGCACGATGAGGCCCGCGTCGTTCATGAGCTTGGCCACCTCGGCGATGCGGCGGATGTTCTCGATGCGGTCGGGCTCGGTGAACCCGAGATTGCGGTTGAGGCCCAGGCGCACGTTGTCGCCGTCGAGCAGCATCGTGTGGCACCCCAATGCGTGCAGGCGCTTCTCCACCGCGTTCGCCAGCGTGGACTTGCCCGAGCCGGAGAGGCCCGTGAGCCACACCGTCCGCGCCCGCTGCCCCAGCGCCTCCTCGCGCAGGGCGCGCGTCACGTCCATCTCGTGGTAGGTGAGGTTGTCCGAGCGGCTGAGCTTGTGCTCGATCACGCCCGCGGCAGCCGTGGCGTTGGTGAGGCGGTCGATGAGGATCATCGAGCCCAGCGTGCGGTTGTGGGCGAACTCCTCCCACACGACCTTCTCGCCGAGCGACACCTTGCACTCGCAGATCTCGTTCTTGGAGATGCGCTCTGCGGGCACGTCCTCGCCCGTCACCACGTCCAGGCGATGCGTTATCTCGTAGACGATGCCGGGGACCGTCTTCGTCCCCAGCTTGAAGAGGTAGTTCTTGCCCTCGGCGAGGTCGACGTCATCCATCCACAGCAGCGTGGCGGCAAAGAACGAGCTCGCCTCGGCGGCGCTCGCGCGCTCGATCACGCAGCCGCGCGAGATGTCGAGCTCATCGGCGAGGGTCAGCGTGACGGCCTGGCCCGCGCGGGCGCTCTGGGCAGGCGCGCCCGCCACGAGGACCGACGCGACCGTCGAGCTGGTCCCGCTGGGAAGCACCCGCACCTCGTCGCCCACGGCAACGCTGCCCGTGGCAATGGTGCCCTCGTAGCCGCGGAACGTCGCATCCGGGCGGCACACGCGCTGCACCGGCAGGGTGAGCCCGCGCTCCGCAGAGCCCGCCGTGGCGTCTGCCAGCTCGAGGTAGCGCAACAGCGGCTCACCCTCATACCACGGCATGCGCTCGGAGGCGCTCGTTATGTTGTCGCCCTCGGTGGCCGAGGTGGGGATGACGGCATAGCTGTCATGGGAGAAGCCGCGCATGAGCCCCACGATATCCTGCGCCACCTCGGAGTAGCGCTCCTCGTCGTAGCCCACGAGGTCCATCTTGTTCACGGCGAAGACGAAGTGGCGGATGCCCACGAGCGAGCAGATGCGCGCATGGCGGAAGGTCTGCGGCAGCAGGCCCTGCGTCGCATCCACGAGGATCACGGCGAGGTCGGAGGTCGAGGCGCCCACGGCCATGTTGCGCGTGTACTCCTCGTGCCCCGGGCAGTCGGCCACGATGAATGAGCGGCGATCGGTTGCGAAGTAGCGATAGGCCACGTCGATGGTGATGCCCTGCTCGCGTTCGGCCTCGAGACCGTCGAGCAGGAGCGAGTAGTCGAGCTCTCCCCCGGCAGACCCTGCGGCGCTGTCGAGCTCGAGCGCCTGTGCCTGGTCGGCGAAAACGAGCTTGGCGTCGTAGAGCATGTGGCCGATGAGCGTGGACTTTCCGTCGTCCACGCTTCCGCAGGTCACGATGCGCAGGAGCCCCCTGTGCTTGTCGTCGGCCATCAGAAGTACCCCTCCCGCTTGCGCCGCTCCATGGAGGCGGCGCCCCCGTCGCGGTCGATGATGCGGCTCGTGCGCTCTGACGTGGCCGCGCCCAGCGTCTCGGCGATGACCTCGTCGAGGGTGGTGGCCTGGCTCCTCATCCCGCCCGTGAGCGGATAGCAGCCGAGGGTGCGGAAGCGCACCATGTCCTGGCGCACCTCCTCGCCCGGCAGCAGGCGGAAGCGATCGTCGTCCACCAGGAGGAGCTGGCCGTCGCGCTCAACCACGGGGCGCTCGGCCGCAAAGTAGAGCGGGACGATCTCGATGCCCTCGCGCTGGATGTAGAGCCAGATGTCCGACTCCGTCCAGTTGGAGAGCGGGAACACGCGCATGCTCTCGCCTGCGCCGATGCGCGCGTTGTAGAGGTTCCAGAGCTCGGGGCGCTGGCGTTTGGGATCCCACATGTGGTTGGCGTCGCGGAACGAGAAGACGCGCTCCTTGGCGCGGCTCTTCTCCTCGTCGCGGCGCGCCCCGCCAAAGGCGGCGGTGAAGCCGTGCTGGTCGAGCGCCTGCTTGAGCGCCTGCGTCTTCATGATGTCGGTATAGGCGGCGCCGTGGTCGAAGGGGTTGATGCCCTGCGCCACGCCCTCCTCGTTGATGTACTCGATGAGGTCGACGCCCAACTCGCGCACGCGGCGGTCGCGGAACTCGATCATCTCCCGGAACTTCCAGGTGGTGTTCACGTGCATGAGCGGGAAGGGCGGCTTCTCGGGCGCGAAGGCCTTGAGCGCCAGATGGAGCATCACGCTCGAGTCCTTGCCGATGGAGTAGAGCATGACGGGGCGCTCCGCCTCGGCAACGGTCTCGCGCATGATGTGGATGGCCTCGGCCTCGAGCACGTCGAGATGGGAGAGCGCCTGCATGTCACCCCTTCCGCAGGTTCGGGCGCGGCGCCCGGGAACACGCCGATTCTACGCGAGAAGCATCGCGAGCTTCCAGGCGTTGAGCAGAATGACCAGGATGCCCACGAAGAGCATGATGGCCTGCGGCGAGACCTTCGTGGTGACCTTGGCGGCGATGGGGGCGGCGATCACGCCGCCCACGATGAGCCCCAGCACCACCCAGAGGTACTGCGCGAAGCTGCTCACCAGCACGACGAGAGTGGTGGTCTCTGCCACCGTGACGAAGAACTCCGCCGTGTTCACCGTGCCGATGGTCTTGCGTGGCGCGTGCCCCGAGGCGAGCAGCGTCGAGGTGACGACCGGACCCCAGCCTCCCCCGCCGAGGGCGTCGGAGAAGCCACCGACGAAGCCGAGCGGATAGGCGTATGCGCCGAAGTCGCGCTCGGCGTGCGTCATGCGCAGCCCCTTGTAGACGATCACGATGCCCATGATGATGAGGTAGACGTCGATGATGCCGTCAAGCAGGGCGCTCTCGAAGCTCGCGAGGACCCATGCGCCCAGGATGCCGCCGGGGATGCCCGCCACGAGGAGCATCTTGAGGAGGTTCTTGTCGACGTTGTCCATGCGCCAGTGCGATATGCCCGACGCCAGCGTGGTGAACATCTCGGACGCGTGCACGCAGGCGCTCGAGACGGCCGAGGGAACGCCGGCGGAGCGCAGGAAGGTGTTGCTGCTCACGCCGTAGGCCATTCCGGCCGTCCCGTCGATCATCTCGGCGCAGAAGCCAAGGACTATGTAGAGGAGCAGCTGTTCCATGTGAGCCCATCTCCGCCAGTCAGGCGCTCATTGTAGCGTGTGACATCTATGCAGACGTGCGTGACTGCTCAGTTGTGGAGAGGCCGTCTTCCGAGAAGTGCACCACCGTGTCGACGACTTCGAGGGCGGCCGGACGATGGGTGACGATGAGCGTCGTCTTGTCTCGCATCTGGCCGAGGTTCTCGAGTAGGCGCGCCTCTGTTTCCTCGTCGAGCGCGCTCGTGCACTCATCGAGGAGCAGCACCGGACGGTCAGAGAAGATGGCGCGCGCGATGGCAATGCGCTGCATCTGCCCCTCGGAGAGGCCGGCGCCGCGCTCGCCCAGCATGGTGTCAATGCCCTTGTCGAGCTCGTGCACGAACTCCTCCGCACAGGCCGCACGCAGGGCCGCCCATATGGCATCGTCGTCCTGCGCAGCCTCGGCATTCCCGAGGGTCACCACGTCGCGAATGGTGCCGCTCATGAGGAGGTTTCCCTGCGGAACGTAGGCGATCATCCACCGCGCGTTCTCCTCGAGGCTGTGGCGACCTGCCGCATCCTCGTAGTAGCGGCTGCCCGCCTGAACGGGATACAGGCACATGAAGAGCTTGAGCGCCGTGCTCTTCCCGCAGCCAGACGGCCCGGTGAAAGCGACGTTGCTGCCACGTGGGACGCGGAGGGTGATGTCGCGAATGACCACCTCGGGATTGGCGGGGCGCTCGAAGTCATCGCCCTCTCCCTCGCCGCTGTTCTCCATCACCGCAGCATGGAAGCGCGCATGCGCCTCGCCCTCCACATACTCGTAGGAGAAGCGCACGCCGTCGAAGCCGATCGCGTCGAACTCGCCCACATCTTCGGGCTTCTCCTGCACGAAGGCGTCATGACGGATGGCGAGAGCCTCCACCTCGCGAAGGCGATCGGCGCTTGCGATGGCGGCGTAGAGGCTTGGAACAAGCCCCGCCATGCTCATGAGCGGCTCCTGGAGCTGAGTGACGAGCTGCAGAATGGCCGTCAGCGTGCCGTAGCTCATAGTGCCCAGGTAGATGCCGCGGACGCACCACAGCGCAGCGAGCGCATAGGCGCCGCGGCGCATGAGGCCGCGCATGAGGCCGAAGGTGCTGGCTGCCTTGGCGCGGCGGAGGCGAGCGGCGCGATGCTTCTCGAGAAGCCCGTCAATCTCCGCAAGCGTATCCTCTTCCCGAGCAAACGAGTGCACCACGAGCAGGCTCTCCAAGCGCTCGTGCATGAAAACTCGCGCGTCTCTGGCAGCCTTCTGAATATCGCGCTGCATCTGCTTGAAGCGCAGGCGCATCATGCCCGATGGCACCATGGTGAGGACGCCCGCCACCAGGACGAAAGCGCCGAGGACAGGGTCGAATGCAAAGAGCACCGCGGCGGCAGAGACGACGCGGGCGATGGCACCGCCCGCCTCCGGAATGAGCGACGTGACCGTGCTCGCCACCGACGTGGCGTCAGAGGTGACGCGCGTCATCCAGTCGCCCGTGTGCAATGTGCGCACGGACGCGTAGTCGCCAACGAGGACCGTCTCAAGGAGCTGATGCTTATAGCGGTTCTCGATGGTTGCGGCGACGCGCGCCTTGAGGTTGATGTTGAGTGCGTTGAGCAGCATGGTAGCCAGGATGATCGCCCCGAGGGCGATGGCCGAGCGCACTATGGCAGGCAAGTCATGCGCAACGGCACCATCGACGAGGCCGCGAAAGCACAGCGATTGACCGGCGGGGCTCACGCCGACGATCGTCTCGATGGCCAGGATGCCGAGCGTGCCGGCCAGCTTCGGGCCCGGCACACGCAGCATCCACTTGATGGTTTCCAGCTCGCCTGAGCGCTTGTCGCTTGCCATGGCCCTTTCCGCTCTAGGCAGGAATCGCCTGGACACGGTTATTTGAACACGGTAATTCTATGCCACTCGGAGCGCCTATGCACAGGAGCGTGCCAGCAGCACGCGCGGGCGATGCGTGAGGTCCTCGCGCACCTCGACATCGCGCCAGCCGCCCGCCTCGCGCGCGAGCTGGGCCGCCTGCTCGAGCGACCCCTCGAAGAGCTCCACGGCGAGAAGGCCGCCCGGGCGCAGCATCGTGGGCGCCAGCTCGAGGATGCGACGGTAGATGTCGAGGCCATCCTCCCCGCCATCGAGGGCGAGTGCGGGCTCGAAGTCGCGCACCTCCGCGGGAACCTGCTCGGCGAGCACGGCCGTCGGGATGTAGGGAGGATTGCTCACCAGCACGTCGAAGGTGCCATAGAGCTCGGGCGCCACGCCCGCCGCAAGATCGCACTCGAGCACGTCGACGTTGCCGCCCAGCCCCAGCACGCGCGCATTGCGCTCGGCCAGTGCCACGGCCGCGGGCGCGATGTCGGTTGCGATGACCACCGTGCCCGGCGCCTCCTGCGCAATCGAGCAGGCGATGCAGCCCGTGCCGGTGCACAGGTCGAGCACGCGCGGGGCCTCGTCCTCGCCCGGCTTGCCCAGGTGCTCCAGCACGGCGTCCACCAGCACCTCCGTCTCGGGGCGCGGGATGAGCACCCCGCGCTCGCAGCGGAGCACGATGTGGCGGAACGGCATCTCGCCCGTGACGTATTGCAGGGGCTCGCCGGCGGCGCGACGCTCCACGCCCGCGTGCATGCGCGCGCGTTCCTCGGGCGTGAGCGGCTTGTCGAAGTTGGTGTAGAGCTCGACGCGGGAGAGGCCGGTGGCATCGCACAGCAGCCACTCGGCTGCGAGGCGCGCCTTGTCGTCGCCCTTGCGCTCGAGGTACCCGCGCGTCCAGCCGAGCACCTCGCGTATGGTCCAGATCTTGTCGGGCATCCGCTCCCCCTCGTCATCGTGCAGGGACGATTATATAGAGCCGGCTGCCCGTCTGCGCGTGTCACCAACTTGTCGTTCGCACTCCATTTTTTCGAGGTTTTCAGTGAGTCAAGACGTCCATCGCGGGCAAGCGCTTCTCGAGCACCTGCAACTACCTGCGGCAACGGGAGTGCGGTGTTTCCGGGGTGCGGAAATGACACCCCGAATCTACTGAAAACCTCGAAAAAATGGAGTGCGGACGCGATTCTCGTGTTGCGGCGACGCCATCACGCGGCAAGCGCACATGACATCCGGCCCGCGCCCCTCATTCGCCCAGCAGCAATGCTCGGCGCAACCTCGCCCGCTGTTGCCACCAACTCGAATCCTCGCCCCTCTTCCTGACGCCGAGCAGGCGCTTGAGGCCCATCGCGAAGTCGTGGAAGTCGCCCGAGTCCATCAGCTGGGCGCGAGTGAGGGGCAGCACCGTGATGCGGTTGGTCGTGAGGGTGACCTGCCTGCGAGAATCCCTGTAGCGTGACCAGTCGCCCGAATGAGCGAGGTCGCTTTGGTACTCCACGTCGATGGCGCGTCCCTGCCAGTAGAGATCCGGGAATCGCTCCTCGGTTCCGTGGGTCGTGCGCACGGAAACCCTGGGATTGAGGATGGGCTTTGGCAGCGCATATCCTCCGAGCCTCTTGGGCAGCGTGAGCATCAGGTATGCCGCGCTCTCCATGGGAGAGGCCGCCCCGTCCGCGAGCCACGGTGAGACCTTGCGGGCATTCTGCACTCCCCAACTGCCAGGTGCTCGCCCCGCAAAGGCCCCAAGGCGGCGGGCGGTGGCAACTGCATCCACCTGGTAGGCGATCCCCCGCTCCTTTCCGTACGCGGTCCACTCGCGCTGCAATCCAGAATCATCCTCGGTGCGCGCATACGTCCCGCAGAGCTCCATCCCCAAGGCGGCGAGCTCGAAGAGCTCGAGCTCGTGGGAGAGCTGGAGGAAGACGAACTCCGGCGAGCTGATCAAGAGATCGTCGGCGAGCCTGATGAACGCGCCGCCCGGGAGCGGGCGCGACCAGAGATGAGTGCAGATTCGGGCTCCCGAATTGCACATCCCCCGGTCGGGAACGAAGCAGTGGATTTCGTCGCCGGCATGGGAGAGCAGGCGCTCGGACTCGCGGGACAGACCTCCGAGATGGGATGCCAGGTAGAGCGGGTCGGATAAGGCACGAATCCGCGAGCGCGGCTCGAAGAGGCGCTCATCGCGGACTTCACGCAAATGGCGGAGAACCGAAAGGGCAGACCGCCCGCACAGGTAGAGCTTCATCTACGATCCCCCTTCCCCCGATGGCCCAAGGCTAGCGTTCGCACTCCAAAAAAACGAGGTTTTCAGTAACTCTTTGCGTGCCCTACGACAGAGCCCCGTCTAGAAGACTCAACTACCTGCGAAAACGGGAGCGTCGTGTTTCCCGGGTGCGGAAATGACACCCTGAATTTACTGAAAACCTCGAAAAAATGGAGTGTGGACGTCGATCTCGTGCAGCCGAGTCGAACGCGCCCACCTCCCCGCAGCCTACACCGCGCTGGCGAGCTTCTCCGCGCGATCCGCGGCGGCCAGCGCATCGATGACGCTCTGCAGCGTATCGCCCAACAGCACGCCGTTGTACGTGCCGTTGAAGCCCACGCGGTGGTCGGTCACGCGATCCTGCGGCTGGTTGTAGGTGCGGATCTTCTCCGAGCGGTTGCCGTGACCGATCTGGCTCAGCCTCTCGGCGCCCTGTTCGGCCTGCTGACGCTCGAGCTCCATGTCGTAGAGGCGGGCGCGCAGCATCTGCATGCACACCTCGCGGTTCTGTATCTGGCTGCGCTGGTCCTGCGACTGCACCACCGTGTTCGTGGGGAGGTGGGTGATGCGCACCGCCGAATAGGTGGTGTTGACGCCCTGGCCGCCAGGGCCGGAGGCGCAGTAGGTGTCGATGCGCAGGTCCTCGTCGGCAATCTGGATGTCGATCTCGTCGGCCTCGGGCAGCACGGCGACGGTGGCCGTGGAGGTGTGGATGCGCCCCTGGCTCTCGGTCTTGGGGACGCGCTGCACGCGATGCACGCCGCTCTCGTACTTCATCACCGAGTACACGTGCTCGCCGGATACCTTGAACTCGATGGTCTTGAAGCCGCCCACCTCGCTGGGGCTGCTCGAGAGCACCTGCGTCTTCCAGCCGCGCGCAGCGGCGAAGCGCGTGTACATCTCGTAGAGGTCGCCCGCGAACAGGGCCGCCTCGTCGCCGCCGACGCCCGCGCGGATCTCGACGATGGTGTCCTTCTCGTCGTTGGGGTCGCCGGGGATGAGCATGAACTTGATGTCCTCCTCGAGGCCGGGCAGCATCGCCTCGTTGGAGGAGATGTCCTCCTGGAGCATCTCCTTCTCGTCGGCGTCGGTGGCCTCGCGCAGCATCTCCTTCGCGGCATCGATGTCGTCGAGCGCCTGGATGTAGGAGCGTGCCTTGCTCACGAGCTCGGCCTGGCTGGCGTGCTCCTTGGCGAGGCGCGCGTACTCCTTCTGATCGGACACCACGGCCGGATCGGCCAGCTTGGCTTCGAGGTCGCCGTAGGCCGAGAGCAGCTTTTCGAGCTTGTCGCGCATCGATGAAACTCCTTAGTCCTGGCCGCACGTGGCGACCCCAGTTTGCATGGTTGAGCATACCACCTGATACCCCGGCCAATCGTGTGTCATGCGTGCTACACCGAGATAGCAAGGGAGCCGAGCCCTGAGGCCCGGCTCCCCAAAAGCTTGCGCCTGCGCTAGTAGTTGAGCGCCTGCTCCTCGAAGTAGCTCTGCGGGTGGTTGCAGACGGGGCAGACCTGGGGGGCCTTGTCGCCCACGTGCAGGTGGCCGCAGTTGAGGCACTTCCACACCTTGACGCCCTCGCGCTCGAAGACGTCGCCGGCCTGCACATGGCCGAGCAGCTTGCGATAGCGCTCCTCGTGGGCGGCCTCGATGTCGCCGACCATCTTGAACTTGGCCGCGATCTCGGTGAAGCCCTCCTCCTTGGCGGTCTCGGCGAAGCCGGCGTACATGTCGGTCCACTCGTAGTTCTCGCCGTCGGCGGCATCCTCGAGGTTGGTGGCGGTGTCGGGCACGTCGCCGTCATGCAGGTACTTGAACCAGAGCTTCGCGTGCTCCTTCTCGTTCCTGGCCGTCTCGGCGAAGATCTCGGAGATCTGGACGTAGCCCTCCTTCTTGGCCTTGCTGGAGTAGTACAGATACTTGGTGTGAGCCTGCGACTCGCCGGCGAAGGCGGTCTCGAGGTTCTTCTTGGTCTGGGAAGTTGCGAAATCTGCCATGACTCCTCCTTGTGTGACGTTTGGGTGCGGGTCCTCCCCCCGTACGCATGCCATCCTACTCCTCCTAAGAGAAGTTAGATTTGGATAACACCTGTTCAGCGGGTCTATTTGGGGGATGTCGCCACTTTGGGGCAGCGGCATAGGACGACGAATGTCGGCTATCGAAGGGTAGGCGGCGACTCCAGCCGAGCCCGCCCACTGCAGCAAAACCGGTGCCGAGAGCCTACGCGATGACGAAGAGCGGCTCCTCGCCCTCGCCGCCCACCTGGCGGCAGAAGCCCTCGGCAGCCAGCTCCTCGAGGAGCTCGCGCGCCATGGACTCCCCCACCTCGCCGCGTCCCGCCGCAAGCTCCGCCTCGTCAAGCACCCTCGCCGCCGCGGCAGCTGAGATGCCCTCTCCCAGCTGGGAGGCCTCGAGCAGCATCCTCACCAGCGCTGCACGCTTCTGCCGGCGAGACCCCTCGAATTTGGACTGGCGCACGTGGGATCGCGAGCGCCGCGACGGGTTGGGGATGGTGCGCTTGAGCCAGGCGCCGTAGTCGAGCAGCGCATAGTACCAGGTACGCGGGTCGTCTGACGGATTCGAGTCGTCCGGGGGGCACGTGGCCTCGACGAGCTGCGCAAGCGCCGAGTCCGGCACGTCCTCCGCATCGGGGAAGAGCTCGTGGAGGAAGACGGTGCGGACGTTGGTCTCCAGATAGACCCCAGGAAGATTGAACGCGAAAGCGCGGATGCCCGCCGCCGTGGCCGGCCCTATCCCGGGGAGGGCCTGCAGCTCGCGGGCATCGCGGGGCATCTCGCCGCCGGCATCCGCCACCTGCTGCGCCGCGCTCCTGAGGGCGAGCGCGCGACGGTTGTAGCCCATGCCCTGCCACTCCTCGAGCACGTCGGCAACCTCGGCATTTGCCAGGGAGGTCACGTCCGGGAACCGCTCGAGCCAACGTTGCCAGCGTCCGTCCACCCTGCTCACCTGCGTCTGCTGGAGCATCACCTCGCTCAGCCAGATGGCATACGGGTCGCGGGTGCGGCGCCAGGGCAGGTCGCGATAGAGCTCGCGCCCCCGCTCGAGCACGAGGGCGCGGAAGTCTTCGGTGCTGATGGGCGATGGCTCCACGCTAGGCGAGGTCGACCGAGATGTCGCGCATGAGGGGCACGAACGCGTCGACGCCCCAGTAGCGCTCGGGCAGCGACGGCGCCTTGGATCCCTCCACCACCTGCGCAAGCGTCACCGAGTTGAAGAACTCCGACACGATGGCGCAGGCCGAGCAGAAGATGGGATTGAAGTTGCACTCGCCAATGCGCGGGCAGATGCCGCCATCGGGTCCCATGCTCTCGCAGGAGCCGAGCGTAAGCGGGCCCTGCACGGCCGTGACCACCTCGAGCAGGGTGATCTTGTTCGGGTCGACGGCGAGGCGCATGCCGCCATGGCTGCCACGCAGGCTCTCGATGATGCCGGCGCGCACGAGGTCGTGCTGGATGGCGCGGGCAAAAGAATACGGGACGTCGTTCGCATCGGCCGCGGTGCGCACCGAAAGGATATCGTCCGGCTCGCGAACGAGCGCGGCCAGCATCCGCAGCGCGTAATCGGTCTTCTTGGAAATCTCCACCTGTGCTCCTACCTGCGATTGCCTCGGCGGCACTCAAGCTTGCTCTTATTTGCGCCATTATATGTTATTAATGGCATAGCTTTTGTAACAATACGGCGAACGCATAGATGCCCGCCCGGCAAACCCCAGGCAGGCTCGGCTGCCGTTGACTTCCGCCATTGGCAACGCGTGACACTTGGGAACCGTCCCCCACGAAATATGACAAAGGGGACTGTCCCCTTTGTCATGTGGCGGGATTGGGCAGGATGGCGCCCGCGCCGGGGGCGGCAGGCGACGGTGCCGGGGCAGGGGCGGTCGCACCCTCCGCAGCGCTCGCGGCGGCGTCCGCATTCCCCTCCGTACTGGCAAGGTAGCTCTCCCAGGTGCCGTCGAGCAGGGCCTGCGCCTCCTCGCCGTCAACCGTCTCGCGCTCCAGGAGGACGCGCGCCATGAGGTCCATCTGGTCGCGGCGCGACTCGAGGATGGCACGCGCCCGCTCGTGGGCCTCGCGCATGATGGACTCCACCTCGTCGTCGATCCGCTTGGCAGTCTCGGCGGAGTAATCCTGGCGGTTCGCGTAGTCGCGGCCCAGGAACACCTCGTGCTGGGCCTCGCCGAACACCTGCGTGCCCAGCTCCTCGCTCATGCCGTAGCGCGTCACCATCTGGCGGGCCAGCTTGGTCGCTCGCTCGAGGTCGTTGCTCGCGCCGGTGGTGACGTTCTCGCAGAAGAGCTCCTCGGCGGTGCGGCCCGCCAGCAGCACGGCGATCTGGTCGAGCATCTCGTCGCGCGTCTGCAGAAAGTGGTCCTCGCTCGGGAACTGCAGCGTGTAGCCCAGGGCCTGTCCGCGGCTCACGATCGAGATCTTGTGCACCGGGTCGGAGTTCTCGAGCACGTGCCCCACCAGGGCGTGGCCGCTCTCGTGATAGGCGATCACGCGGCGCTCGCCCTCGGTGATGATGCGGCTCTTGCGCTCGGGCCCGGCGATGACGCGCTCCATGGCCTCCTCGATCTCGTCCTGCCCGATGCGGTTCAGACGGCGGCGCGCCGCGAGCAGCGCGGCCTCGTTCATAAGGTTTGCCAGGTCGGCACCGGTGAAGCCGGGCGTGAGCTTGGCGAGGTTCTCGAAGTTGACGTCTGCGGCAAGCGGCTTGCCCTCGGCGTGCACGCGCAGGATCTTCTCGCGGCCGCCCACGTCGGGCCGGTCCACCGTCACCTGCCGGTCGAAGCGCCCCGGACGCAGCAGCGCCGGGTCGAGGATGTCGGGGCGGTTCGTGGCGGCGATGAGGATGACGGCCTCGGTCTCCTCGAAGCCGTCCATCTCGACGAGCAGCTGGTTGAGCGTCTGCTCGCGCTCGTCATGGCCCCCGCCCAGGCCGGCACCACGCTGGCGGCCGACGGCGTCGATCTCGTCAATGAAGATGATGCAGGGGGCCTCGGCGTTGGCCTGCTTGAAGAGGTCGCGGACGCGGCTGGCGCCGACGCCGACGAACATCTCGACGAAGTCGGAGCCGCTGATCGAGAAGAAGGGAACGTCAGCCTCGCCGGCGACGGCCTTGGCCAGCAGGGTCTTACCCGTTCCCGGAGGGCCCACCAGCAGAACGCCGCGGGGGATGCGGGCGCCCATCTTCTGGAAGCGCTCGGGGTCGGCCAGGAAGTCGCGGATCTCCTTGAGCTCCTCGACGGCCTCGTCGATGCCGGCGACGTCTGCGAAGCGCCGCTTCGAGCGCTCCCCCTCGACGGCCTTCGCCTTGGTCTTGCCGAACTGCATGGCCTGACCGTTCTGGGACTGGACCTGGCGCATGAAGTAGACGAGCAGGCCCGCGACCAGGAGCGTGGGCAGGATCATGACCAGCATCTCGGAGATGAAGCCGGGGTTGGAGGTGTCGACCTGGAACTTGACGTCCGGGTGCGCCTGCATGAGCTCGTCGAGGTTGTCGGCGCCCACGTAGGTGCTGCGGTATGAGCGGAGCTTCTCCTTGTCGCCCTTCTCAGCAACGTCCTTCCAGTACTTGCCGGTAAGCGCGCCGTCGGCCACGCGGAAGTTGGCCTCGCTCACGCGCTCCTCGTTCACTGCGGTGACGAACTCGCTCGTGGCGAGGGTGTCGATGGAGTCGGAGGGGATGTTCCCGAACATATTGCCGAAGAGGAACATCGCGAGCATGCCGAGGAGCAGCGCGTAGAAGATGCCGCGGCGGGCGCGTCCCTCGGGGCCGGGCTGCCATGCCGTGGGATCGGGCGGGCCCTGGGGGTCGGCCTTTCCCGACAAGGGCGCGGGGCCGACGGGCTGGGGCAGCTCGGGGTCGTTCATCGGCGCGGGGCCCTCCCCGCGTACGGGCGCCTCGGCAGGCTCGGGCGCGTCCGTCGGACGCGGCGGCTGCGGCGCGTTCTCATCTGCCTGGCCGGTCAGGCCTTCTCTGTCTTCCACGGGATTCCTCGCTTATCGGCTTGCGCCCTGCGGCGCTGTCCATCAGCTTTCTAACTGTATACCTCTGGCTTGAGGATACCCACATAGGGCAGGTTCCTGTAGTGCTCGGCGAAATCGAGGCCGTAGCCCACGATGAAGGCGTCGGGGATGTGGGTGCCCACGTAGCGCGGGGTCACGGGCGAGACATGGCCCTCGATGTCCTTGACCGTGAAGGCGCAGATCTCGACGCTGGCCGGGTCGCGGGCCTCGAGCATCTCCTTCAGATAGGACAGGGTGAGGCCGGAGTCGAGGATGTCCTCGACGACGATCACGTGACGGCCGGTGATGTCGGTGTTGAGGTCCTTGATGATGCGGACCACGCCCGAGCTCTTGACACCTTCGCCGTAGCTCGAGACCGCCATGAAGTCGATCTCGCAGGGGCAGTCGATGGCGCGTAGCAGATCGGCCACGAAGACGACGGCGCCGCGGAGCACGGCCACGATCAGCGGGTTCTTGTCGGCGTAGTCGCGGGTGATCTGGGCTCCCAGGCTCTCCACGATGCCGCGGATATCCTCCTCGGAGAGCAGGACGTTTTCGACATCCGGATGCAGCTTGGACATGTTGCCTCCCATTTCGTCTGAGAGCGGCGCGTACGGCCGCATCAGGCCTTGCGGATACCCAATTCTAGCAGCAGCCTGGTCGAGCTCGTGCAACGTCCGCGCTCATCGGCGCGAATCCCCGCGAGCCACACGACAGGGCCGAGCGCGTCGCGGCGCACGACGGCGACCGAGCCCCTCTCGGCGGCGGGCACGCGGGCCTCGCCGAGGAGGTCGGAGAGCTTCTTCGACTGACCGTGCATGCCGAGGGGGCACATGACGTCGCCAGCCTGCGGGGTGTCGACCCAGAGGCGGCCGCCTGCGGGCCCGATGCCGGCCGCAGCTGCGTCGAGCAGGACCGTCGAGCGCGAGCCCGCACCCGCCGCCCGAGCGAGGGCCTCCGCGTCCTGGCCCGGAGCGGCCTCGAGGAGGCGCGCCGTGACCACGCTGCCGTCGGAGCGCATCATCTCGCCGACGCCGAGGGCGCCGACGGACAGGGCGGGGACCTCGAGCCAGCCGTGGTCGGGGATCTCGGGGGCGCGGCGCGAGCGGATGAGCAGCATCCCGTAGCTCACACGGCAGTCGACCCCCATGGGGACGGTCGCCGAGCCCTTGCCGGCGGCCACGAGCCTGAGCACGCGCTTGATGTGGCGGGCCTCGAGACGGCACTCCTCCTCGACGGAGAGGATGGCGGCCCTCACCACGCGGCGGGCGACGGCCACGTCGAGGGCGGCGAGGCGTGCGGCGTCGAGGGCGACCATGCCCTCGGCGCGGCGGCGCTCGAGCTCGCGCAGGCTACGCGCGGCGATGCCGGCCATGTAGGCGTCCTCGTCGGAGAGGATGTCGCAGGACTGCGAGAGGGTCTCGACCACGCGGGGGTTGCGCTCGCGGATGACGGGCAGGACCTCGTGGCGGACGAAGGCGCGCAGGTAGCGGGTATCGGCGTTGGTGGCGTCCTCGCGCCACTCGATGCCTGCGGTCCGGAGCAGGGAGCAGAGCTCCTCGTGGCTGCGGTCGAGCAGGGGACGGACGATGCGGTTGCGCCTGCGCGGGATCGACGAGAGACCCGATGCAGCCGCGCCTTTGACGGCGTTCATCAGGAAGGTCTCGGCGCGGTCGTCGGCGGTGTGGGCCGTCACGATGCGCGCGGCGGAGCGCGGGGTGCCGAGCTCGGCGGAGAGCTCGTTGGCCAGGCGGTCGGCAGCGGCGTAGCGCAGCTCGCGCCCCATGTTCTCGACGTTGTCCCCCTGCTCCTTGGCATGGGCCGCCACGTCGATGCGCTCGACGCTGCAGGGGATGCCGAAGCTCTCGGACAGCTCGCGCACGAAGGCCTCGTCGGCGTCGGCGGCCTCGCCGCGCAGGCGGTGGTTCACGTGCAGAACGTGGAGGCGTTCCCGGGCGATGCGGGCCTCGCCGCGGCCGTCGGCGATATCGAGGGTCGAGTTCGCGGCGAGCCAGAGCAGGGCCGCAGAGTCGGCTCCTCCGGAGACCATGAGCACGACCGGGGCGATGGAGGCCGGGTCACGGCGACCGCTCGGCCGCTCGAAGCGGCTCTCGGGACTCGCGTATGTCGAGGCGACGCTTGCCATGGATCCCTTCCGGCCGTTTCGCTTCCCGCGGAGGATCTGCCGCGGGCGTCTCTCTAGTCTAGGCGAAAGCGCCGACGCCGGACGGCCTGCGCAGGCTCTGCCGCGCGAAACGACCCGCTGTCCGCCGCCCGTGCTACGCTCTTATCCGTGAAAGGAGCGTCATGCAGGACAGGCTCAGCCTCCATATCCTCGCCAGCGGTTCGAAGGGCAACGCCACGGTGGTCGAAGGCCCCGAGGGCTCCGTCCTGATCGACTGCGGGCTTTCGCGGCGCAGCCTCATGGAGCGCGCGGACGAGCTCGGCGTCGACATGGGCCGCATCTCGGCCGTCTTCCTCACCCACGAGCACAGCGACCATGTCGGCGGGCTCTCGGTCTTCTGCAACCGCTTCTCGGGCGGGCTCTACTCCACCGCCGGCACCATAGCGGCCCGCTCCTATCTGAGCGACCTCCCCTTCACGCTGATTTCCGCGAACGATGCGGTCCTCATCGGCGGGATGCGCGTGCGGACCTTCCATACGAGCCACGACGTGGCCGACCCCTTCGGCCTGCGCTTCGACCTCGTGGGGGACGGAGGCGAGCTCCTCGACTCGATCGGTTACTGCACCGATACCGGGGTCCTCACCGAGGAGGCCCTTGACGCCCTCGAGAACGTCCGCATCCTCGCCCTCGAGTCGAACCACGACCGTCGCATGCTCGCCGAGGGCCCCTACCCTGCCTTCCTCAAGCGCCGCGTCGGAGGCGACTTCGGCCACCTCTCGAACCTGCAGGCCGCAGAGGCCGCCCGGCAGCTCATCGGCCCTGATACCGAGACCTTCGTCGCCATGCACCTCTCCGAGAAGAACAACCGCCCGAGCGTCTGCATCCGCACGCTCGCGGAGGCTCTCGGCGCCGAGGCTGCCGATTCCACCTTCACCGAGGCCCGCAGGGCGGACGGCCTGCGCATCCTCGCCGCATCGCAAAACCGCCCCCTCACCGTGCGGTAAGGGGGCGGATGCCGCGGCTGCGCTGAGCGCTTGCCGTATCGCCGATGGCTAGTCGATGGCGATCTTGGTGACGTTTGCCTTCTCGTCCTGCTTGGGGACGGTCACGCTGAGCATGCCGTCGACGAGCTTGGCGGAAAGCCCGGCGGTGGAGGCGTCCTTGAGGTAGACGCCGCGCGTTGCGGACCACTCGCAGGTCTCCTTGTGCAGGAAGTTCTTCGCCTTGTGCTCCTCGGTCTCGGTCTTCTCGACGGAGATGGAGAGGCGGCCCTCGTTGAGCTCGATGTCGATCTGGTCGCGGTCGACGCCGGGCAGCTCCGCGGTCACGACGTAGGAATCGCCCGCGTCCTCGACGTCCATCTTGAAGCCGGCCTGGGCGTCCAGGCGGGAGGGGACCAGCTCGTCGAAGAGGTCGAAGGGCCACATCGAACGGGCCATGCGGTTGTAACGGTCATAGGGAACGAGGCTTGCCATGATGATCACTCCTTCGCGCGTGCCACCCGGTGAGGCCCTCTGCCTGCGGTTCGGGCGGCTTTCTGTTCGCTTTCAGTATTCCCCTGAGGGCTCCGTCTATACCCGTTTCGGCCAGATTTCTGAGTCTTCACGATTCATGTAATCTAAGTGCCTTCGATATAGATATGTAGAGGGTCCCCGCTCCCATCAAGAGTGCAAATACCCCAGGTGGTATGCGCGCAGCCGTGGCGCTATCATTGGCACAGAAACGCATCACGCCCTCTTCCTCGAAGGACGGCACATGGCTGACAACGAAGGCACAGGCACGGAACGCCGCTCCCGCGCGACAAGCTCGCGCAGCTCCGCGAGGCCCGCGCGCCGCACGGTCGAGCCCGTGAGCGATTTCGATTCCTCGGGAAGCATCGGAACCGTGAGCAGCCTCGATGCGGCCAACAACGCCTCTCCCCTCTCCAAGCTCAGGGTCCGCAGGACCTCCACCTCGCTCAGCCGCGACATCCACGTCGGCCAGTACCTTCAGGTGCCCAGCGGCCACCACACCATCTTCTCCGTAGGCGAGCGCAGGCGCAGGAACAACGCGATAGCGATCCTGGTCGCCCTCGCGGTCGTGATCGGCGTCGCGGTCTTCGTCGTGTGGCGCTTCATGCAGGGATCCTAGGCGGGGCGCGCGCGACGCCGCAAAGGTCTATCATGTTCACTTGCTCAAACGAGCAGCGAAAGCAGAAGCAAAAGGAAGGAACGCAGCATGGGCAATTTCATGAGTGAGTTCAAGGAGTTCATCGAGCGCGGCAACGCCATGGATATGGCCGTCGGCGTCATCATCGGCGGTGCCTTTGGTGCGATCGTCAACTCGCTGGTCGACGACCTCATCTCCCCCATCATCGGCATGGCTACCGGCGGCATCGATTTCTCGAAGCTCGCTGTCACCGTGGGCTCTGCCAACCTCACCTACGGCAACTTCATCATGGCGGTCATCAACTTCCTGATCATCGCCCTGGTCGTGTTCACGATGGTGCGCACCATCAACAAGCTTCGCAAGCCCGCCGAGGAGCCCGCGCCGGCACCCACCTGCCCGCATTGCCTCGAGGAGATCAAGGAGGGCGCGACCAAGTGCCCGCACTGCGGCAGCGCCATCAAGTAGCTCCGCATCTCCCAAGGAGAGCCATCGGGGGTCGCCTGCGGGCGGCCCCCTTTCTTTGAGGCAGCATCGGGACGTGACAAAGGGGACGTAGGTTTTTGTCACATTTTGTGACAAATACCTACGTCCCCTTTGTCACGTCCGTCCCCTTTGTCACGCCCCCATTGTCGCGCGGGACTAGCGCCAGGGGTCGGGTTCGAAGAGCGGCTCGGGATTGGGACGGCGATCGGAATACGGGTCGTATCCGTCGTCATCCTCGTTCTCGGCGCGAATGAACTCGTCGTCTGCCTGGCGCTCTTCCGCCTTCGGGATGTCCTTCTCGGGCATGGCTACTCCGTGTACATGTCGACATAGGCGACGAAGTCGGTGATGGACCCGTCGTAATCCTCGAGCTTGACGTCATCATAGAGCGAGCGCGGCGCATAGGTCACGATCGCGTACGTGCCATCGAACAGCGACTCGTTCACGAGCACCGTCCACACGTTGTCGCCCGCATCGCCACCGCCGCAGATGAACTTGGTGTGCGTAGCCCAGAATTGGTAGCTGTCCTGCCCGGG
>CACZNT010000005.1 GCA_902782635.1 uncultured Coriobacteriaceae bacterium | reverse complement strand
CGACGAGCGAGAAGGCGATGGTCTCGTTAGCCGACTCGCGCTGCTGCAGATCGCCCACCATGCGCTGGGCATAGAAGCCGACCGGCAGATGCAGCAGATGGCGCATGAAGCGAGACGACGAGACGACGGCAATCTTGCCCTGGATGCGCAGGAGGTAGACCGCGTTGAGCACGGTCACGAGGCCCTGGACAGCAGCCAGGATGAGCATGAGGTAGGTGAGGGGCATGAGCCAGCCGGGATTGTTGCCCGTGAGGATGCGGTCGAGAAACACCTTGCCGAGCGAGGTGTTGAGGATGGTGACGAGCGAGACGATGGCCGCGGTGATCATCGCAAATGCGATGGGGCCGCCCATGCCCTCGAGCCTCTTGCGGATGAAGGCGATGGTGTTGGGCGGGTTACCGCCGCGCTCGAAGGCCTCGGTGGCCTCGAACTCGAGCACGACACCGGTGAACGAACCCTCGAACTGGTCCATGGGAACCTTGACGGTGCCGCGACCCGGATCGTTGATGACGGCGTTGTTGCCCTTGAAGCCGTCAAGCACCACGAAGTGGTTGAAGTTCCAGAACAGGATGCAAGGGTAGGTGCCCTTCTCGCGGAGCGCCTTGGCGGAGTAGGTCTTGCCCTTGGCGGCGAGGCCGTAGCTGCGCGCCGCCTTGAGGATGTTGACAGCTTTGGAACCGTCGCGCGAGACGCCGCAATCGGCGCGCACCTGTTCGAGGGGAACCCAGCGTCCGTAGTAGGCCAAGATCATGGTGAGGCAGGCGGCGCCGCATTCCAGCGCCTCCATCTGCATTACCTGGGGGACTTTTACAAGCTTGTTCGCCATGGCTACCCCAAGATCAGCGAGATCGGAGCGACTTGGTCGGTGGTGATGGTGACGGGGTAGGGGACGTTTGCGTTCATCTCGCCTACGCCTGTGCCCGCAAGCGTCACCGGATAGCCCCAGTCGCCGGGCATGAGCGTCGAGACGAGGTACTCGCTCCCCAGCATCTCCTTCGCCTCCGAAGGCGCGATGGGGATGTCGCCGATGTCCTCCACCGTGAGCTGCCTTCCATCCGCGACGGCGATGTCACCCACTTGGACGTGGGAGACCTCATCCGGCGAGATGAGGCAGACGAACTTGCCGTCTGCGACCGTGCCGGTGGCGGTGATAGACGTGGTGACCGCCCCGAACACCCCCCAGGCCAGAAGGCCTAGAAGCAGAAGGACGCATGCGCCGAGCACCACCCAGACGCTTGGGTTGGTGACGCGCACGTAGCGCTCGAGGTCGTCGGGGCTGCGCAGCTTCTCGGCAGCCTGCTTGTTGAATATGGTGGAATTCTCGTCAGCCATGGGCTCGCCTCCACTCCTAATAATCTACTGGTAAACATGATACTCCACATTGCCCATGATATTTGACGCTCCCGTCATGCGTATCCGAGCGGTAAAAATGCTGGGCAATATTTCAGGCGGGGCATTCCCCTGCGCGAGGGAAATCGCATGTCACCAGCGAAAAATGAGTCAATACACTACGTCCCTATTGACTCATTTTTCGAAGCGGGGAGCCTGCCTTCGCCTCAGTATGCGATGAGCGGGCTGCGCTTCATCTCCAGCAGAATGTCGAAGGCTTGCGATGCGTCACGCGTGGCGAGGTCCTCCTCGAGGCGGACGAGGGCCGCGTGCACCTCGCGCGCGATGTCGTCGATGCGCTCGCGCTGCTCCTCGTCGAGGTACTCCTCGAGGCGTCCGCCCACGTAGCCCTGCTCGCTCACGCCGAGGAAGACGTCCTCGAGGCTGGCGTCGAACCTGCCCGTGGCGCAGAGCAGGCCCACCATGTCGGCCGTCACCTCGTCCCAGACGGGCGCGATATTGTCGGGCATGAGGCGTCGGCACACGACGTGCGCGCACTCATGGTGCAGGCGTATCTCCCGCGACACCTCGAGCCACTCGTCGGGCCCGAAGGGCGTGCGCTCGGCCGCGATGTTGGAGTAGGGGCCACCCGAGATCGCGATGATCTCGGAGCGGAAGCTTCCCGGCTCCTTCGCCAGCCGGGCGAATTCGGCGGGCCAGTTGTCGCCGCCAGACTCAATATATGCGCGGGCCGCGTCGGCCACCTTGCCCCAATCGGCAAGGCCGCGGTAGGTGATGGCGCCGATGGAGGGGGCAATCGCCTCGGGACGCGCACGATGGCCCATAATCTGCAGGAAGCGCTCGAAATCTGCGCGATTGGCCAGGAAGAGCACCTCGATGGGCCCGGCGGGGGTCTCCACCTCGCGCAGCTCGTCGCGCTCGTCGCCGACGAAGTGGTCGAGGTTGGCGTCCTCGGGGGCGATGCCGCTCAGCGCGGCCCTCTTGTAGGCCTCCTCGGCGTCATCGGCAGGTGCCACGTAGAGCTGCGGAAACCGGCTCGCCAGCGCCTCGATCGCAGCGCGTCCCCCAAGCGTGTTGCCCATATCTCCCCCTCGTCTGCCGTCGGCTCCTGCCGGCCCCTGCGTCAGGCGGCCAGCACCTCATGGTCGAGCGCCTTCTCACCCTGCGCGAAATCGCAGATCTCCACGTCGCGCACGAGCATGCCGAAGGCCGTTACCGCGTTGACGATGAACACGTTCGCCGCCATCAGCACGCCGACGCTGTCGAGCGGAAGCCCGAGCTGCCCCAGGAGAATGGTGAAGGTGGCCGCGATGCCGCCCGGCACCTTGGGGCTCGCGATGGAGAGCTGGAACACGAGGATAAAGAGGATGAGGACGCGGCTCGGCCCGAAGGCGATGCCCTGCATGTTGGCGACGGCGTACATGCCCGTCACCAGCGGGACGATCATCGACGGCGCGAAGAGGGCCTGGCCCAGCGGCAGCCAGAAGTCCACGACCTTCTTGCTCACGCCCAGGTTCTTCTCGCACACGCGGTAGTTCTCGCCCATGGCCGTCGTGGAGCTGCCGGTGGTGAGGGCGATGACGACGGCCGGCCAGCTCTTCTTGAGGAAGTGCACGGGCGAGACGTGCAGTCGCCAGGCGGCCCATGCGAGGGCCATGACGGAGAGGACCAGGGTGGCGCCGAGCGAGACGGCGACGATGCTGCCGATGGTGGCCAGCTGCGTGACGTCGGTGGTGACGAGCGCCTTGAAGATGGAGAGCCCCACCAGGAGCGGCAGCACCTTGGAGAAGACGAACATCATCTTGAAGAGCAGCGAGTTGAGCTCGATGACGAGCTCGCGGATGCGCTCGGAGTGGTCGCCCAGGGCGAGGATGCAGATGGCGGCGAACACCGACTCCACGGTGATCTGGAGCGCGTTGCCCTCGATGAAGGGCGCGAAGAGGTTCGACGGGATGGCCGAGAGCAGGAGGTCGAAGATCTCCTTGCCGTTGAATGCCGTGGCCGAATCACCGGACGCCGTGCCGTAGAGCGGGGTGCTCACGGCCACGGTGACCACGAACATCACCACCACCCAGCCCATGATGCGCAGCATGGCACGCGCTCCCGTGCGCTTGAGGGCGCTCACGCTGCCCAGGGCGCAGATGCCGGAGATGAGCGAGAGCGAGAGCAGAGGGCCGGTGATGGCCGAGAGCACGCCCATGAGGGCGGACAGGACGGGTCCCGCGACGCTCTCCAGCACGCGCTCGCCCAGGCTCGCGTCGATCGCGCGCATGGCGAAGAAGATCGCCACCGCGGCGAGCGTGGCGATGAGCATGGGATTTGCCCAGAAGGGGCGCTGCTTGGAGATGCGAAGGCTGAGGATGACGAGGTTGTGGCCGTTGCGATACCGGTAGACCGGCGTGCCGAAGTCGTCGCCCAGAAGCGAGGTGAGGAAGCCCTCGCCGAGGTCGTACTCGCCCTCGCCGGTGGAGTCGAGCACGTCCACGCTGTGACCGCGCACCATGAGGCGCACGGTGGCCGTGCCGAAGCGCTTGCCGCAGGTCAGGGAGAACTCGCGGTCGGGCCCGAACTCGTCCCGGTAGCGCAGGAGCACTTCCTCGAGGATGAGGCGCGCACGCAGGACGCGTCGGCGGTCGATCCCCTCGGCCTGCAGGAACTCGGCGACCTCCTCGACGGCGCTGTCCATATCTATGTCAGTCAGATGCAAGATCTCCTGCGTCTCTGCCATGTCCGCTCCTCGTCGGGTTTTCGGAACCTTATCCTCTAGCTTAATACGTCCGGCGCAGCCGTTTGGGCTTCGTCTCGGTGCTACAGTTGGAATATGACAAGAGGGACAGTCCCTTTTGTCATGACAGGAGGGACAGTCCCTCTTGTCATATCGGAGGGGGAGCCATGGGAAGGTTCGAGACGACCGTTATCACCAGGCGCACGCTGCTCAAGGCCACCGCGGCCGCGGGCGCCCTCGCCGGGGCGGCAGGCTGCGCCATGCCCAGCGCCCCCGCCAAGCTCGCCATCATCCACACCAACGACACCCACGGCCACGACCTGCTCGACGACGAGTCGCTCGGCATGGCGGCCGTGGCGCAGCTCAGGACCGATTACGAGGAGCAGGGCTACGAGGTCCTGGTGCTCGACGCCGGCGACGCGGTGCAGGGCATGAGCCTCGTCAACCACTCGACGGGCGACGCCGCCATCGAGTTCATGAACGCGACCGGCTACCACGCCATGGCAATCGGGAACCACGAGTTCGACTTCGGTCAGGACAAGATCGTCGACTACATCGCCGCCGCGACCTTCCCCATACTTTCGGCGAACGTCGTGGTTGACGCCACGGGCGAGCTGCTCGCGCAGCCCCGCACCTCCTTCCAGCTCGCCAACGGGAGCAAGGTGGGCGTCTTCGCCCTCACCACCCCCGAGACCATCACCGCCGCAAATCCGCTGCTCGTGCGAGGGCTCACGTTCCTGGCGGGGGAGGAGCTCTACGCCTGCGCCCAGGAGCAGGTGGACGCCCTGCGCAAGGAGGGCTGCGACCTCGTGGTGTGCCTCGCGCACCTCGGCGAGAGCGAGGTGCTCGCTCCCAGTCGTGCCTGCGACGTGGCCGAGAACGTGTCCGGCATCGACCTCATGCTCGACGGGCACGACCACGAGGAGGAGAGCCAGGTGCTCAAGAGCCCCGAGGGCGGCGACGTGCTCGTGGTGGAGACGGGCTGCTACACCCACGCCGTCGGCGTCGTCACCTGGGAGGGGGACGTCTTGGCCGACACCCTCGTCGCCTTTGGGAGCTACGAGGGGCAGGATGCCGCGGTGGACGAGGTCGTGCGCGCCGAGGCCGAGGAGGTGGGGACCGCGCTGAGCGTGCCGGTTGCCACCTGCGACTTCGCGCTCGACGGCGAGCGCGACCCGGGCGTGCGCACGCGGGAGACGAACTTCGGCGACCTCATCGCCGACGCCATGCTCTGGGAGGCGCGGCAGATGTCGGACGACTACCCGGATGCCGCGATCGCAAATGGCGGCTCCATCAGGCAATCGCTCGAAGCGGGCGAGATGACGAGGGGCGACGTGCTCGACGTGATGCCCTTCACTAACTACCTGTGCACCGTGCGGGTGACGGGCGCGCAGCTGCTCGAGGCCATCGAGGCGGCCTGCTCGGCATCGCCCGAGGAGCTGGGCGCGTTTCCGCAGGTGAGCGGCATCACGTATACGGTGGACACCACCAAGCCCTACGAGGAGGGCCCCATCTACCCCGGCTCGACCTACGCAAAGCCGGCAAATCCTGGCTCGCGCGTCACCATCCAGGACGTGGGCGGCAAGGGATTCTCGCTCGACGCCGAGTACGTGATCGCGTCGTCGGACTTCGTCTGCGTGGGCGGCGACACCTACTACTGCTTCGCCGAGGCGGCGCAGACGACGCTCAAGAGCACGAACTACCTGGTGTCCGATGCGCTCCGCTACTACCTCGAGGAGGAGCTGGGCGGTGTGGTGCCCGAGCGCTACAAGGAACCGGAGGGGCGCATCAGCATCATCGTCGCGTAGCGGCCTGCCTCGCGCATCATGCGATGGCGTAGCTCACGGTGACGGTGGCCTCGACGCTCAGCTCGCCGGGCTCGACGTCCATGGCGGCCTCCGTGGCGGCTGCGTCCATCGTTGCGCTGGCACCGTAGGCAATCGAGTAGTCCTGATAGCCCTCGGTGACGCCCACCACGCCGCCGAGCGTGACGCCGCTCGCATTCGCTATGGCCTCGGCCTTGGGGCGCGATGCCGCAACGGCAGCCGTGAGCGCCTCCTGGTAGGCCTCCTCATAGGAGCTGGCGAAGAAGTTGGGCCCGTCGACGCTGGTGGCGCCTGCGGTCACGCACTCCTGCATGATCTGCCCCACCGCATCGATGTCCAGGTCGCTCACCTGCAGGCGCGTGTTCATTGAGTAGCCGCGGATGTGCTCCTCGCTGCTCTCGTAGTCCCAGACGGGGCTGAGGTTGGTCCAGGACGTCTGGATGGACTTCTCGTCGACGCCCAGCTCCTTGAGACGCGCGATGACGGCGTTCACCAGCTTGGCGTTCTCCGATTGCGCGGTCTCGGCATCGGCTGCCTCGGTGTCGACGCCCACGCCGATGGTCGCCTTGTCGGGCACGACCTTGACCTCGCTGCGTGCGGAGACGGTGATGGCTCCCATGGATACCTCCGAACCTGTGGCAGATGGCGCGATCGTGGCGGGCGAGGACGTGCTCGGCGCCGTCGCGGACGAGGGCTCGGCGGCCGTCTCGTTGGCGCGCGCCGCGCATCCTGCCAGCGCAAATCCCGCGAGAAGCGCCGCGATCGCAATGGCAGTTGCCTTCGCATGCATGCTGAGCCTGGTCATGTCGTCCTCCTGCCCCCGGGTCCGTTGCGCTTGGCGCCGCCGCGCCCGGTGTCTTGGTGCCTCTGCGCTTAGTATATGCGTAGGCCAAAGGGGGAGGGGCATGCGCATCCCCAAAGGGAGGACGCCCATGGAAATGCGGCTCATCGTGTCGCCCGCGAAGAAGATGAACGAGGTGGAGGGGCCTCCGCATGCCCGCGCGCTGCCGGCCATGGTCGAGCGCTCGCAGCAGCTCGTCGAGCGCCTCCGGGAGCTCTCGTACGAGGAGCTCAAGGCGCTCTGGGCATGCTCGGACAAGCTCGCTGAGCTCAATTACGACCGTCTCCAGGCAATCGACCTCGAGCGGGCGTCCACCGCGGCCGTCCTCGCCTACGAGGGAATCCAGTACCAGCACCTCGCACCGCAGGTGGCAAGCGGTGAGCAGATCGAGTGGCTGCAGGGCCACCTGCGCATCGTGTCCGGGCTCTACGGAATCGTCCGCCCGCTCGATGCGGTGACCCCGTATCGCCTGGAGATGCAGGCAAAGCTCGCCGTCGGCGACGCGCACGACCTCTACGACTTCTGGGGAGAGAGCCTCTACGAGGCCCTCTCGGCGGAGTGCGACCTCATCGTGAACCTCGCGTCGAAGGAGTATGCGAAGGCGGTGACGCCGTTTTCGCGCGACGGTGGCGCACAGGTACTCACCTGCCTCTTCGGCACCGTCTCCGGTGACAGGCTCGTCCAGCGCTCCACCGAGGCCAAGGCCGCGCGCGGCACCTTCGCCCGCTGGTGCGCAGAGCACGAGGTGGACGACGTGGCGCAGCTTGTCCGCTTCTCCGAGCGTGGCTATGCGCTTGACGAGGGGCGCTCCACCGACGACACGCTGGTGTTCGTCCGCTCGTGAGCGAGGGAGTGCCCTCTGGCTTCCGTTAGCACGTCCCCAAGGGCGACGCTAAGGGAAGCGAGAGTGTCACGAGACCTGCGTGTCGTCCTGAGCGAAACGCCGGCAATTACGTGTCGTCCTGAGCGGAGCGCCGAAGGCGCGTAGTCGAAGGACCTCAGGGGATCCTTCGGCGCCAATGAGTCAATACACTACGTCCCTACTGACTCATTTCTAGCCCTTGCGGGCGATGAGGACGTTGTTGCCCAGGCGCCTCGGCTCCTCGGGAGCCTCCTCCACGAGCTCCGCGTTGCCGAAGACCCGTTCGTAGGCGCCCACCGTCTCGTGCATCGCCTCGGCGGCCGTCCCTTCGAGCGGGCTGCGCAGGTTCGCGAGGTAGAGGCCGCCCTCCCTGAGGCGCTGCCACAGCTCGCGCGCGCCATCCTCGCCGTCCAGCTTGCCGATGGGACGCTTGCCGGAGAAGGCGTCGTTCACGATGACGTCATACGATTCGGGCTCGGCATCGAGCAGCATGCGCCAGCCGTCGCACACCGAGATCTCGAGCCTTCCGTCGCCGGCCGGTCCGTGCTCGCGCTCGACGTCGTCGAGGAAAAGCCGCTCGCGCGCGATGTCGAGCACCTTCGGGTCGATCTCGGCAACGTCCACGTGCATCTGCGGCTCGTGGGCGAGCATCCACTTGGGAAGCGAGCACCCCCCGCCGCCAATCACCAGGGCGCGCGCGGGCCTGTCCAGCTGCCCGATGCGCTCGGCCATCGTGCGGTGGTACACGCACACGAGCTCGTCGCGCAGCTCGGGGTCGACATAGCAGATCGACTGGAAGGTGCCGGCCACGTTGAGCAGGCGCACTGCGGTCCCGTCGTCGTCTTGGGAGTCGAACACGAGCGCAGGTCCGGCCATGGTGCGACGGTACAGGCTCACGCCGCGCCAGCGCAGCAGGTGGGGGAGGGCGGCATGAAATGCCAGACCCGCTGCGGTCGACACTATGAGGGCGATGGCCCAGCCCGGCATTTTCCCTCCCAAATGGTCAGTAATCGAGATTATGTGTGGTGGCGCTTGTCGGCTATACTAGCCGTTGCAACTTCGCGCAAGTGCGCGACAGCACGAAAAGCGCCGCTTTTGGAGGTATTTCATGATTCTCGGACTCGGTCCTCTGGAACTCATCGTCATTCTCGTCGTCGTCCTGCTCATCTTCGGGCCGAAGAACCTTCCCAAGCTGGGGTCGACCATGGGCAAGACCGTCAAGAACCTCCGCGAGGGCATGGAGGGCGAGGAAGGCGCAGCCGACAGCTCCGCAGCCGATGAGGCCGCAGAGGAGGTCGTCGTCGAGGAAGCCCCCGCTCCCAAGCTCGTCGAGCCTGAGCCCGAGCCGGAGCCCGAGCCCGTCGTCGAGGAGGAGGCCGCAGACGAGGTGGTCGTCGAGGCCAAGCCTGCCAAGAAGGCCGCCAAGGCGACGAAGGCAGCCAAGTCGGGCAAGTCTGCGACCAAGTCCGCATCCACGAAGAAGGCCGGCTCCAAGCGCGCCGGCACCAAGAGCGGCTCCGAGAAGAAGGCGCCCAAGAAGAAGTCCAAGAAGTCCGCAGAGTAGCAGACCAGTCGAGACCCAAAGGGGAGCCGCGCATATGGATAACAACGAGAACATCCTCACCGAGCAGGGCCGCCAGGAGCTCCTGGACGAGCTCGCATGGCGCGAGGGCGAGAAGAACGCCGAGATCATCAAGCGCCTCAAGGAGGCCCGCGACTTCGGCGACCTCTCTGAGAACTCCGAGTTCGACGATGCCAAGGAGGAGCAGAGCCAGAACGCCGCCCGCATCGCCGAGATCCGCAAGGTCCTCGCCACCGCCAAGATTGTCGACAGCGCGACGGCGGGCAAGGGGCCGAGCGTCGTGTCCGTGGGCGGCACGGTCGAGGTCGAGGATGCCAAGGGCAAGAAGCAGACCTTCACCATCGTGGGCACCACGGAGGCCAAGTCGCTCGAGCACATGATCTCGAACGAGTCGCCGCTCGGCGCTGCCCTCCTGGGCCACAAGAAGGGCGACGAGGTCGAGTTCATGACGCCCTCCGGCAAGAAGCGCAAGGTGACGATCACCAAGATCACGCGAGCCAAGAAGTAGTGGCGAGCGCGCCGCATCGCTCAAGCTGACAGCGCGCCCCCTCGCGAGCAAGCGTGACGAGGGGGCGCCTTTTTCGCAAGTTAGGACAACGTGGAATAGGGCCCGCCTTCTTTCCACATTGCGCAGGTAGCAGAGGAGCACCAGATGGCATCCAGCAACGAGGCCCCGGCAAGCACCACCGACGAGCGCGAGGTTCGCCGCGCCCGCAGGCAGGCGCTCATCGACGCGGGCGTGGACCCGTATCCCATAGCCTCCGAGGTCACCCATCACGCCGCCCAGATCGTCGAGGCCCACGAGGGCCTTGCCGCAGGCGAGGACACCGAGGACGTGGTGAGCGTCGCCGGCCGCATCCGCGCCAAGCGCGGCCAGGGCAAGGTCTCGTTCATCGTGCTGGAGGACGCCACCGGCACCATCCAGCTCTTCTGTCGCATCAACGTGCTCGGCGAGGAGGCGTGGGAGCTCCTCGGCCAGCTCGACGTGGGCGACATCGTGGGCGCCACGGGGACGGTCCTGCGCACCCAGCGCGGCGAGCTCTCCGTATCGCCCACCAAGCTCACGCTGCTCTCCAAGGCGCTGCGCCCGCTTCCCGAGAAGTTCCATGGCCTCTCCGACAAGGAGACCCGCTACCGCCAGCGCTATGTCGACATGATCATGAACCCCGAGGTCCGCGAGACCTTCGTCGAGCGCTCGCGCCTCATCTCGGCCATGCGCCGCTACATGGAGGACCAGGGCTACCTCGAGGTGGAGACACCCATCCTCCAGGAGACGCTGGGCGGCGCCAACGCGCGCCCCTTCACCACGCACTTCAACGCCCTCGACCAGGATTGCTATCTGCGCATCGCCACCGAGCTCCACCTCAAGCGCTGCCTGGTGGGCGGCATGGAGCGCGTGTTCGAGCTGGGTAGGCAGTTCCGAAACGAGGGCATGGACCTCACGCACAATCCCGAGTTCACCTCGATGGAGGCCTACTGCGCCTATTCCGACCTCGAGGGGATGAAGGCGCTCGCCGAGGGCCTCTTCCAGGCCTGCGCGAAGGCCACCGGGAAGGGCGAGGTCATCGACTACCAGGGCCAGAAGATCGACCTCTCGAGCCCGTGGCGCTCGGCCACCGTGTCCGAGATCGCGAGCGAGTGCGTGGGCGAGGACATCGACCTCGACACGCCCGTCGAGCACCTGCGCGAGCTGTGCGACAAGCACGGCATCCAGTGGGCCGAATCCTGGGGCGCCGGCAAGCTCGTCTTCGAGCTCTACGACGAGCTGGGGGAGGCGAGCATCGTCAACCCCACCTTCGTCTGCGACTACCCCGTCGAGGTGAGCCCGCTGGCCAAGCGCAAGGCCGACGATGCGCGCCTCACCGACCGCTTCGAGATCATCATCGCCGGGCACGAGTACGCCAACGCGTTCTCCGAGCTCAACGACCCCGTCGACCAGGAGGGCCGCTTCGCCGCGCAGGTGGAGGCCAAGGCCGCGGGTGACGAGGAGGCCATGGACTACGACGCCGACTACGTGCGCGCGCTCGAGTACGGCATGCCCCCGGCGGGCGGCATCGGCTTCGGCGTCGACCGCATGGTGATGCTCTTCTGCGACGAGGCCTCCATCCGCGACGTGCTGCTCTTCCCGCACATGCGCCCCGAGGCGAGGCAGGCGGCTGTCCCGGGCAAGCCGGCATTCGCGGACGTCGACATCGAGCCGCTCTTCGAGGAGGAGGTCGACTTCGACACCTTCTGCCGCTCCGACTTCCGCGCGGTGAAGATCCTCAGCTGCGAGCCGGTGCCCAAGAGCGAGAAGCTGCTCAAGTTCACGCTCGACGACGGCACGCCCGAGGAGCGCACCATCCTCTCGGGCATCGCCAAGTACTACGAGCCCGACCAGCTCATCGGCAAGACGGCCATCGCCATCGTGAACCTGCCGGCCCGCAAGATGATGGGGCTCGAGTCGTGCGGCATGCTCATCTCGGCCATCCACAAGCAGGCGGGCGAGGAGCGCCTCAACCTGCTCCTGGTGGACGACGCCATCCCGGCGGGCGCCAAGCTGAGCTAGCGCTCCCGCCGCGGCAGGGCCTCCCGTCTCGACGGGAGGCTCGCGCATATGCGAGGTTTTCATCCGGGTGCGCGCGGCGCTTGAGTCTGCGCGCATAGCGCTTGCGGCTGCAGCGCAGGCAGGACAGATGGTCGCAGAATGATGATAGGGCTTTCCCGTCCAGCATTTCTTTCGCTCTGATGGCCCGAGTGGCTAGAAGTGGCAGAAATGTATGGTTGGGTTGCAGCTGGGTGAAGTATCAGGCCCCTCCTTCCTGGGGTTTTGTGCTCTGATACTCGTGACAGCGGCCTTACAACCATACATTTCTGCCACTTCTAGCCACCAACCCCAATGCGAAACCCTCTGCTAGGACACCTTTGGCATCATTCGCGTCCCGAGGAAACGCCTCCTTGACCTGACAAGTTACCCGGTCATCTGTCAGGTTTTGCTACCGGAATACCTGACAGATGACCGGGTAACTTGTCAGGTCAAGGGATTGGTCTACACGATGCGGGATGATACGGTTGTTACGCATGGGCACTACTCAGATTCACGGGATGGAAGCCCAGTGGTTGAACTGAACGTGCACAACGTTTTGGGTGTCAAGTCTCAGAGGATTCATCCCGCGGGCTGTCAATTACGTTAAGGCAGGATGCAGCGTGAGGTGGAGCAGGCTATGCTTCAGTGAGTCCGCGCGCATACCGCCTGCGGCTTATGGGTACTAAACACAAGAATGAACCCCAAGCAGAAAGAGCGTCACATGTTTGAGAAGTTCACCGATAAGGCCCGCAAGGTCATGTCGCTCGCGCAGGACGAGGCACGCGCGCTCGGCCAGATGTACGTGGGCACCGAGCACCTCCTGCTCGGCCTCATCAAGGAGGGCGAGGGCATCGCCGCCCAGGCGCTGGCCAAGCTCGACATCAGCTACGAGGAGACGCTCGCCACCGTGCGCGAGATCTCCAAGTCGGACACCGACCCGGTCCCCGGCGGGCACATCCCCTTCACCCCGCGCGCCAAGCGCGTGCTCGAGGATGCCTACCGCGAGACCATGACCCACGG
>CACZNT010000004.1 GCA_902782635.1 uncultured Coriobacteriaceae bacterium | reverse complement strand
GTGAGCTTGTAGCCCTCCTTCTTGGCCAGCGCCAGCAGCTCCTCGGGCGTCTTGCAGGCCTTGGCCTTCTCGCGCAGCTCGGGGCTGATGTCAAGATCATCGAGATTCATGTCAATCCACCTTTCCCTGCAAGCGCCTAATACGTCCAGTCGTGAGGCTTGGGGTCCTTCCAGGCATGCTCAACCGCGATGTGGACCACGCGGTCGTGGTTGTCCTTGAATTTCGCCCCGCACCTGTCGCATTCGTAAATGTATTGCGTTTCGTCATACTCGTAATTCGGCTCCTGCCCCGGCGACCATCCACCGGACACGAGATCGAGCTGCTCCTCGTTGAGCTTGAGGCCGTGCTTCTTGATGAGCGCCAGCGCCTCCTCAGGCGTCGCGCAGTTCTGGAGCTCGTCGAATTGCTCTTTGCTCAGATCTTCCAAGTTCATGATCTTCCCTTCCCTTCTCAACGGTGAGCCAATGGGTACGTGGCCAATTGACTCATAACCCTTGTCCGATGAGTCAATTGGCTGCGACCCCATTGCCTCATCGGTGCCCTACATGGGGTTATTCTTTGAACATTTGGCTTCGTCGCTCGACCATGTCCCGCCGCCTGCGACGGCCTCGAGCTGATCCTCGGTGAGCTTGTAGCTCTCTTTCTTGGCGAGGGCCAGCAGCTCCTCGGGCGTCTGGCAGGCCTTGGCCTTATCGCGCAGCTCAGGCGTGATGTCCATTCCATCCAGGTTCATGGAGCCTCCTTCCTTTTCAGCTCATCTGCCCTGTGCAGATAAGCCTGTATCCCCATGTGTGCCTTCCCCGGTGGAGGAAAGCTCGTTTACATAGCTCCTTTGGATGACGAAGAGTCGGGCCACGAGCTTGGCGAAGTCGGGCGGCAGCGAGCCGTCCCCCTCGTACGCCTCCACGATGAGGCCCTCGAAACCATCCAATGCCTGCGGGTCGTACCAGCCCCAATCCCACGCGGGGTCTAAGTCGGAGAAGTTCTTCGCGCAGAGGAGCGCTGCGAGGGCAGGATTCGCGCAGACGGCATCCACCGGGAAGTCGTCGAAGGGGAAGCCGAATGCGTGGTCGTAGTCGAAGGGCAGCGCCGCGCGGCGCGCGCCCGTCTCGACGTTGCGGATGATGCCGAAATTGCCCGCGTGCATGTCGGAGAGGAGCGAGAGGGCCTTGAACGCATAGGCCTGGGCCACACACGCCGAGACGTTCTCCACGTCCGACCGAGTGAGGATGTCGGCGTAGGTGTCCGGCAACGCGGGGCCGCAGAGATCACGCGCCTCGGCAAGGCTGTAGCCCCCCATCGCGAACAGGCGGAAGCCCTGCACGAGCTCCTCGTCGCGCGAGATCATCAACGGCGTTGCGGAAAAGCGCGCGCCCTGGCGTTCCACGATCTCCAGGGGCTGGTAGGCGTCCTCGCCGAAGAGCCTGCGGCAGAGCTCGGCTGCCAGCAGGGCCCCCTGGAAATCGACCTGGCTCTCGCTAAGCGAATGCTTGATGAGGCGTATCCCGTCCTCGTTCCGCTCCCACGCCTTGACCTGGCTCCCCCTCGTGGTGACGTCGGGGGTGTCGGGAGAACAGGACGCGAGGCCCTCGTAATCGGCCGCCAGGACCGCCGTGCCGAAGCCGGCGTCCCAGCCGTTGTCGAAGAAGTTGACGTCCTCCCAGCGCTCGGTGGAGCCCGGCGCGCGGTACCAGAGGTCGTCCATGAGGGACAGGCCGTGCCCCATGAGCGCGAGCTCGAGGGGCGAGCGTGCGCCGAGGGCATCGAGGATGGGGTCGAGGTCCTCTCGATTGGGCGACAGGGTGCGCTCGCGTATGATCTGCCGTGCGAACTCCGCACCGTCGGGGCCGGCCAGGCCCATGGCGGCCAGGGGCGTGTCGGCGGCGGCATCAGCATCGGGCGCGTCCAGGATGCGGACGTCGTCCTCCGCCACGTCGACCTCGAAGTCGAGCAGCGCCTGGTTTCGATGCATCAGCGTGCGTCTCATGACGCTCGTCCGGCTAGCTCTCGCGCAACTGAGACGTGATGTTCAGGTTGGCAAGATCCATGTCGCAGCCCCCTCATCGAGAGAAACTTACCCATGGATATGGTATTCCCTTGTGCCGATGGGCATCTTTGGTCCGCCCGCGATGTGCCACTTTGGCACGCCGGCCGGCCGTGACACTTGGGACAGTCCCTTTTGCCATATGGGAAACCCGAGGTCCTTCGACTCCGCGCCTTCGGCGCTCCGCTCAGGACGACACGCGACTTGTGACAAAGGGGACAGTCCCTTTTGTCAGGTTTTAACAGAAAGTATTTTTACTATAATTGCATCGTTCATAAGTAATTGTTTCTCTAAGGATGATTATGGCAGGAATGACTCCCCTACCGGTCGCACGGGCCATGCGCGAGATCGCCCACGCGCTCGACCTAGCCCGCAGGCAACAGCGCATCCCGGTCGAGCTTCTCGCCGAGCGCGCGAACATTTCGGCGCCCACGGCGCGCGCGCTGCTCAACGAGGGAAAGGGCAGCCTCGAGAACTTCCTGCGGGTCGTTCGCATCCTCGGCCTCCTCGATCATGTGGTTGCCGCCACCGACCCGTTCAACACTCCTGAGGGACGGCTTCGCGCTGACGAGGATACGCCCCGGCGCGTTAGGAGGTCGTGATGGAATATGCCGTGACGATTCAGCTCGAGGGTTCCGACGTTCCCGTAGGAACGTTGTACGCGCACGTTCGCCGCGGCGTGGAGTCGGCGAGCTTCCGCTATGACGCCAGCTACCTCGCCCGCGACGGTGCCTTCCCCATTGCCCCCGACATGCCCCTGCTCGACGCGCCCCTCCACACGCAGGGCGAGCCGATGTTTCGAGTCTTTGCCGATTGCATGCCCGATAGGTGGGGGCGCAGCCTCATGACGCGTGCCGAGCGCACGCGTGCTCGCGAAGAGCGGCGTACAATGCGGACGTTGTTCGAGCATGATTTCCTCGCTGGCGTGAGCGACGAGGCCCGGCAGGGCGCACTGCGCATCTGGGTATCGGGAGAGGCCATTGCCAGCGTAGCCAATGGGGTTCCCCGTGAGATGCGCATCCCCGACTTGCTGAATGCGGCCGACAGGGCATCCGAGGATCTCGATGCCGACGTGAGCGACCTCATCGCTGCGGGATCGAGCCTGGGCGGTGCGCGTCCAAAGGCATCGATCGTAGATGAGCGAGGCGTCTTGAACGTTGCCAAGTTCCCCAAGCCCGACGAATCGGCAATTGAGGACATTTGCGCATGGGAGAAGACGGCGCTAGACCTTGCCGCCCTCGCCGGCATCAGAGTTCCCCGAGCGCGCCTGCTGCGCGTAACGGGTAGGTCGGTGCTCCTGCTAGAGAGGTTCGACCGCCAGGGGACGCGGCGCACCCCCTACCTAAGTGGGATAAGCGCAGTGCAGGGCAGCGACGGACAACGTTACTCGTACCTAGATCTCGTGGCCTTTCTGGAGGAGGAGGGCTGTGAGCCCGATGCCGACATTCGCGAGCTGTGGAAGCGAATCCTGTTTAGCTGCGCCATTGGCAACACCGACGACCACATGCGAAACCACGCCTTCTTGCGCGAGGCTGGGGGCTGGCGGCTCTCGCCTGCCTTCGACATAAATCCGACGCCCGGCAACAACCAGAAGTATCTCAGGAGTGCCATCGACTACGACAACGATGAGGCCTCCCCTCAGGCCGTTGTAGACGCATGCGCGTGGTTCCGTATGGAGAGAGCCGAGGCGCTCAACGAAGCCCGGAAGATGGCGAGCTACCTGAAGAAGTGGGGCAGACTGGCCTCTGCAAATGGCATCTCCAATGCGTCTATCGAGCACATGGCTTCCAGCTTCGAGGCGGGGATCGAACGTCTTTCGAGCGTGAGGTAGCCGCAGGGGCTTTGGCACGCCGGCCGGCCATGACACTTGGGGACAGGCACCAACTATCACATGAGGTCCTTCGACTCCGGCGCTTCGCGCCTCCGCTCAGGACGACACGGGGGGTGCGCCTCCGCTCAGGACGACACATGACAAATGACCGGGTAGCTTGTCAGGTGGCAAGCTACCCGGTCAGGTGTTGGCTTCGATGAGCCGGAGATGCTACTGCTCGCGCCTCCTGCGGCGCAGGCCGGCGAGGGCAAGCGCGCCTGCGGAGGCGGCCAGCGTCGCGACGGCGCCGAGCGAGGTGACGTCGCCGGTACCGGGCGTGCCGGACACGGTGGCGCCGACGGTCCTGCTCGAGGAGAGCACCCTCACGCTGCCCGAGCCCGTGCCGGGCACGTAGCCCGGCGTCGACGAGGGCGTGACCCTCGGCGTGGTGCCGGGCGTGACCCTCGGCGTGGTATCGGTGTCGGACGAGGGCTTGGGGTCCGGCTTGGGCGTCGGGGTCGGCGTCGGCTTGGGATCCGGCGTCGGCGTCGGCGTGGGCGTAGGCGTTGGGGTGACCTTCTCCAGGACGTTGAAGGTAGCCGATGCCTCGCCGTCGTCGAAGACGGCGGTGATCGTGTGCGCGCCAACCGCGAGCGTCTCCAGGAAGGCGGGCTTGAGCTTGACGATCACGCTGCCGGCCTCGGCGTCGTAGTTGGCCTCGTCCACGTCGTTGCCGTCGATGCGGATGCCCGTGAAGCGGCCGAAGGTGCTCGCGTCGTCTACGGAGCGCTTGAAGGTGAAGTCGGCGGTCGTGGAGCTGTCCCTGGTCCAGTCGCTGCCGTCGCCCTCGATGTTGCTGTAGCTGTGCTCGGGCT
Organism: uncultured Coriobacteriaceae bacterium; assembly: GCA_902782635.1. GTDB lineage: Bacteria > Actinomycetota > Coriobacteriia > Coriobacteriales > Atopobiaceae > CACZNT01. The sequence continues at coordinate 680 of CACZNT010000004.1, read as the reverse complement.
CGGGCTCAGGCTCGGGCTCCGGGTCGAGCTTCTTGATGGGACGGATCTCGACGTGGCTGGCGTCATGAGCGCACACGCGCTGCTCCTCGCCCTCCTCGTCCACGGTGGCCGGCTTGGTGACGACCCACTCGCCCCAGTCGTGGCCGGTTGCCGCCACCTCGCGGGTCTCGACGTGCGTCGCATCATGCTCGCAGGTGCGGGTCTCGATGCCCGTCGTCTCGCAGCCGGGCGCCACCATCACGGTCCACACGCCCCAGTCGTGGCCGAGCTCGGCGACCTCGCGGGTCTCGACGTGGCTGTCGTCGTGCTCGCAGGTGCGCGTCTCCTCGCCCTTCGCGTCGCAGGTGGCCGGGGTCGTCACGGTCCATGCGCCCCACTTGTGGCCCTTGGCGGGCACCACGATGTGCTCGAGGTCGAGCTCCACCGTGCCCTCGGCGTCGGCGAAGTAGCGGCCGCAGGGAGCCTCCCCCTCGGCGCACATCCAGTGCTCGACGTTGCCGGGCGCATCGCACGTAGCCTCCACGGCCGCCACCTTCACCAGGCCGTGCACGTGGCCGTGGACGGGGATGTCGCGCGTCTCGACGTGAGTCGGGTCGTGCTTGCACTCGCGCTTCTCCTCGCCCTTCTCGGTCTCGGTGGCCTCGCGGACGACCGTCCACTCGCCCCAGTCGTGGTTCAGC
>CACZNT010000003.1 GCA_902782635.1 uncultured Coriobacteriaceae bacterium | reverse complement strand
GGCCATGATCTCGTCCTCGACCATGTCCTGGATCTCTTCCACGGTGACCGTGTGGCCGGCGGCCTCACAGCGATCGCGAACGTTCTCGGAGGCATACATCACCTGACGGGGCGTGAGGCGAAGGTCTTCCTCGACCTCGTTGTTGGCGCCCTCGATCGCGTTGGCGATCTTGGTGATGTCAAAAGTGACCTCAGAGCCGCTGCGCTTAATGATCTTCATGGAAGACCCCTTCTCGTTTGATGCTCTTTCGTTGTACGGCGCGATGTTCGTTCATGTACCCGACGTTTAAGCTGCTCGAGTTGCATCGTGCGATTCACGCCACAACCGATACTACCGAAACGCCGCCGGACTGTATTTGAGAAAAGCCCAAATTATTGGATGATTTTGCCGAGCGGCATACCACATCTTGTGTTTTGACCGAATACAAGATTTCGCAATCGTTTCTCCGCAGGTAGCGAAATCGCGTCCGGAGAGTCACATTTGCGACGCCCGTCGGCGAGCAGATGGGCCATCACAAGTCATTCACAATTCTTACCTATGGGGAAGATTCCGGGTGCGCCGGACAGATTCGCCGATGCGCGATGAGATAAGGCCGCGTTCGCGTATGATGCTATAAGCCAAACGTCAGGAGAAGGAGTCGCAATGCCAAACGAGGGAAGCTACGCCGCACAGCTCGAGCTCTCGGACAGAATTCACGCGGATCTTCCCGCCCATCCCGAGAAGTACTGCATGCTCTCGGGCGACCGGCCCACGGGACGCCTGCACCTCGGGCACTACTTCGGAACGCTCATCGACCGCGTCCGCATGCAGGACATGGGCGTGCGCACCAACGTCCTCATCGCCGACTACCAGGTGATCACCGACCGCGACACGACCGAGCACATCGCCGACAACGTGAAGAACATGGTCGCCGACTACCTCGCGATCGGGCTCGACCCCAAGAAGACGATGATCTACGCGCACTCGGCCGTGCCGGCGTGCAACCAGCTGATGCTGCCCTTCCTCTCCCTCGTGAGCGAGGCCGAGCTGCAGCGCAACCCGACCGTGAAGGCCGAGCTCGAAGCATCTGGCCACGAGCTCACGGGGCTCCTCCTCACCTACCCGGTCCACCAGGCCTGCGACATCCTCTTCTGCAAGGGCAACATTGTGCCCGTAGGCCGCGACCAGCTCCCCCACATCGAGCTCACGCGCACCATCGCGCGTCGCTTCAACAAGCGCTTTGCGCCGGTGTTCCCCGAGCCCGCGGGCCTGCTCACGAGCACGCCGCTTTTGCCCGGCCTCGACGGCAACAAGATGAGCAAGTCGCGCGGCAACTCCATCGAGATCTCGATGACGGCCGACGAGACGGCCAAGCGCATCCGCAAGAGCCAAACGGATGGCGAGCGGCTCATCACCTTCGATCCCGAAGGGCGCCCCGGCGTCTCCGCGCTGCTCACCACCGCCTCCGTATGCACGGGCAGGTCTGAGGTCGAGATCGCCGAGGAGATCGGCGATGCCGGGGCCGGCGCGCTCAAGGCGTACGTGACCGAGTCCGTCAACGACTACTTCGCCCCCATCCGCGCCCGTCGCGAGGAGCTGCTCAAGGACGAGTCGTACCTGCTCGACGTGCTCGCCGAGGGCAATGCGCGCGCCAACGAGATCGCCGAGAAGACGCTCGACGAGGTACGCCGCGCCATGGGAATGGTGTACTAGCGCCACCTGTGACCTGACGAGTTGCCCGAATGAGTCAGTAGGGACGTAGCCAACTGACTCATTTTGGTGGCCAAGAGGCTTTCTTTCCTCCACTGCCAAAATGAGTCAGTTGGCTACGTCCCTACTGACTCATTCTTTGAATTATCTGGCCCTTAGCGAGTCGACGAACTGGCGGGCGCGACGCGCGCTCCTGCCGCCGCCGCGCATGGCGAAGCGCTCGGCCTCGATGTCGAGGTCAAAGCACTCTTCGAGCTTGATGCCATACTGCTCGACCAGCCCCCTCACAATGCCGAGGTAGGTGTCCTTGTCGGGCCTGGCGAACGTCACGCGTATGCCGAAGCGCTCCGAGAGCGAGGCGATCTCCTGCAGGGTGTCGCGCAGGTGCACGTCGTCACCATCGCGATCGGAGAAGCGCTCGCGCACGAGATGCCGGCGGTTTGACGTGGCATACACCACGACGTTTTCCGACTTGGCGGCAACCGAGCCCTCCAGGATGGCCTTGAGGGCCGCATAGTCGTCATCATTAGTCGAGAACGACAGGTCGTCGATGAAGAGGATGAAGGCGAGCGGATTGCGGTTGAGCTCGTCGAGCAGGCCGGGCAGCAGGTGGAGCTGGCTCTTACGAACCTCGATGATGCGAAGCCCCTCGAAGGCGAGCTCGTTGACGACGGCCTTGACCGTCGAGCTCTTGCCCGTGCCGGCATCGCCCGTGAGCAGGATGTTCGCCGCGGGAAGGCGCTTGAGCAACGCCCTCGTGTTCTCGACGATCACGGCCTTCTCGCGCTCATAGCCCACGAGGTCGGAAAGCCGCGTCTCGTCCGGATGCAAAACGGGCACGATCTCGCCCGCATCATCCAGCACGAAAGCGCGATTCGCGGCGTAGATGCCATAGCCCCAGCGCCCGAGCTCCTGCGTGCGCTCGCGATAGGTGTCGGCAACGCTCACCTCGCACACGTCGATGGGAGGAAGCGTCCCCTCGTCGACGAGCGATGCCAGCTCGTCGGAGCCAAGCTTGGCCGCCTCGTCGAGCGTCTGCAGTTCGAGGTCGAGGGCGCGAAGGGCGCCCGCGCTCGGCCGCCTGCCCTCGGCAAGGGCGCGCACGTACGCGTTGTCGGAGGCCAGGGCCACGTCGAGGATGTGCTCGCCCAGAGGCTGGGCGCTGTCGTAGACGGCCCCCGCGAGCTCCGCATAGGCAAGGCGCGAGGGTGCCGCGAGATAATCGGCCAGGGCGAAGACAACCTCATCATTGAGCAGGTCGCGGAAGAGCGCGAGCGACTCCAGGCGCGCTCCGAGCTCGGCGTAGTCGACGGCCATGCGACCTCCTAGCTGTTGATGATGGCGCCGGTGGCGCCGCTCGACACCTGGGCGGCGTAGCGCTTGAGGTAGCCGCTGAGCTCGCGGACCTTGGGCTCATGCGAAGCGCGCCTGCGCTCGAGCTCGGCGTCGTCCACCTTGAGCTCGAGCTTATAGTTGGGGATGTCGATGGAGATGATGTCGCCCTCCTCCACGAGGCCGATGACGCCGCCCGAGGCCGCCTCGGGGCTCACGTGCCCGATGCAGGCGCCGCGCGTGGCGCCAGAGAAGCGCCCGTCGGTGATGAGGGCGACGCTCTCGCCCAGGCCCATGCCCATGATGGCCGAGGTGGGATTGAGCATCTCGCGCATGCCGGGGCCGCCCTTGGGACCCTCGTAGCGGATGACGACGACGTCGCCGGCGTTGATCTTTCCGGCGTTGATGGCCTCCTGCGCCTCTTCCTCGGAGTCGAAGACGCGTGCGGGGCCCTCGTGCACGAGCATCTCGGGGGCGACGGCGGAGCGCTTGACCACCGAGCCCTCGGGAGCGAGATTGCCCTTGAGGACGGCGATGCCGCCCGTCTCGGAATAGGGCTCCTCAACAGGTCGAATGGTCTCGGGGTCGAGGTTGCGTGCGCGGGAGATGTTCTCGCCCACCGTGGCCCCCGTCACCGTCATGCAGTCGCGGTTGATGAGGCCGCGCTTGTCGAGCTCGGCCATCACCGCCGCCACGCCGCCTGCCTCGTCGAGGTCCTCCATGTAGGTGCGGCCCGCCGGCGCCAGATGGCAGAGGTTGGGCGTGCGCTCGGAGATCTCGTTGGCAACGTCGAGCGAGAGGTCGACGCCGCACTCATGGGCGATTGCGGGCAGGTGCAGCATCGTGTTCGTGGAGCAGCCCAGCGCCATGTCCACCGTGAGGGCGTTCATGAGGGCGTCGCGCGTCATGATGTCGCGGGCGCGGATGCCGCGCTTGAGCATCTCCATCACCTGCATGCCCGCCCGCTTAGCGAGCTCGATGCGCCTCGAGTACACGGCCGGGATGGTGCCGTTGCCCGGAAGGCCCATGCCGACGACCTCGGTGAGGCAGTTCATGGAATTGGCCGTGTACATGCCCGAGCACGAGCCGCAGGTGGGACACACGCGACGAGCGTAGTCCTCGAGGTCGTCCGCGCTCATCTTGCCGGCGGTATACGACCCCTGCGCCTCGAACATCGAGGAGAGGCTCGTCTTGGCCCCGTGCACGCGCCCTGCCATCATCGGGCCGCCCGACACGAACACGGTGGGGACGTTCACGCGTGCGGCCGCCATGAGCAGGCCGGGGACGTTCTTGTCGCAGTTCGGGATCATCACCAGCGCGTCGAAGCCGTGGGCAAGCGCCATGGCCTCGGTGGAATCGGCGATGAGGTCGCGCGTGACCAGGCTGTACTTCATGCCGATGTGGCCCATCGCGATGCCATCGCAGACGGCAATGGCGGGAAACACGATGGGCGTGCCACCTGCCATGGCCACGCCGAGGCGCACGGCCTCGGTGATCTTGTCGAGGTTGATGTGCCCGGGCACGATCTCGTTGTAGCTGCTCACGATGCCGACGAGCGGACGGCTCATCTCCTCCTCGGTGAGACCGAGCGCATGGTAGAGCGAGCGATGGGCGGCGTTCTCCGGCCCGAACTTGATGGCATCACTTGCGACGTCGGACATGGCATCTCCTTAGCACATTCGTGACTTTGCTAAGAAGATGATAGCCCCGCACGACCTCGCTTGCTTTGCGCGCAGGTTAACGTTGGCTTCGCGAGTTCGCGGTATGCTCGCTGCTCATGGGGGAATGATGGCTTGCTAATGGCGAGTTTTGTCTCCGAGCCAGGAGCAAGCAACCATGCCCTTCATGAGACGTGCCCCACATGAGCCGTCCCAGTGGTCGTCACACGAAAAAGGGGCGGCCGCACTGCGACCGCCCCGATAGCGCGTGATGGGCCAAGCGCTAGTTGTTGATGAGCTTGTCCGCGTCCTTCCAGGAGTACATCTTGCGGATCTCGGCGCCCACCGTCTCGGACGGGTGCTCGGCCGCGCGCTTGCGCATGGCACGGAAGTGCACCTGGCGGCCGGAGTCGGACATGTCGCCCAGGAACTCCTTGGCGAAGGTGCCGTCCTGGATGTCGGCGAGGATCTTGCGCATGGCGGCCTTGGTCTCCTCGGTGATCAGCTTCGGGCCGGTGACGTAGTCGCCGTACTCGGCGGTGTTGGAGATGGAGTAGCGCATGCCGGCAAAGCCGCTCTGATAGATCAGGTCGACGATGAGCTTCATCTCGTGGATGCACTCAAAATAGGCGTTGCGCTCGTCGTAGCCAGCCTCGACCAGCGTCTCGAAGCCCGCCTGCATGAGGGCGCACACGCCGCCGCAGAGCACGGCCTGCTCGCCGAAGAGGTCGGTCTCGGTCTCGGTGCGG
>CACZNT010000002.1 GCA_902782635.1 uncultured Coriobacteriaceae bacterium | reverse complement strand
GTTGGCCGGGTCGAACACGATGACCTCGTCGTGGGGGTACGCGAGTATCGTGTTGAGGATCTCGCGCTTGATCGAGAACGACTTGCCGGACCCCGGCTTGCCGCACACGAACCCCATGGGGCTCGCCAGCCATTTGCGGTTGCAGAGGACTAGATTGCCGGACTGCTTGGACTGCCCGTAGTAGCCTCCGCCGATGTGGTTGAGCTCCTGGCTCGCGAAGGGCATCTGGATGGCGACCTGGCCTGTGGTGAGCAGGCGCGAGACCTGCACGTGGTTGTGTCCGAGCGGCAGCACCGAGTTGAGCCCCTGGCGCTGCCGGTAGTCGAGCACGTCGAGGTCGATGGAGCCCGAGCGGGCCGTGGAGGCGATCTGCTCCACCTGGTCGTCGAGCGCATCGAGCGTTTCAGCGAAGGTGTAGATGAGCCCCGTGAACATGAAGAGGCGCTGGTTCTTGTTCTGCAGGTCGTCGAGCAGGTCCTCCGCCTCCTCCTTGGAGTACTTGAGCTCGGGGGGAAGGATCTGGAAGTCGTAGCCCTTCTTCACGGCGCTCATCTGCTCGTCGATGATCTCCTTGTCCATCCATGCGATGCGGCGCTTCACGAACTCGACCGCCTTGGACTTGTCCATGGCCTGGACGTGCAGGGTGACGTTGAGCGGCATCTGCAGGTCGATGATGTCGGCGAGGACCGTGTCGGAGAGTTCGCTTCCGAACCTCCTGAACGCGAGCACCTGGCCGTACATCCCCTCGATGCGGAAGCAGTCCGACCTGCCGTCCGGCTTGAAGTCGATGTAGCCCGGGGCGATGATGTCCTTGGTCGAGAGCCCGCTGTGCGGGGAGAGCATCTCGAACCCGCAGACCGGCCGGCGCCCGGGCCGCAGCTGGGAATGCAGCAGCGCGAGGCGCTCCTCGCCGTCGACGATGCGGCTCGTGCACTTGATGCGGGCGAGCGCCTCCATGCAGTCGCCCCTCATCCTCGCGAGCTTCGGCACCGCTGCGTCCACATTCGCGGCGCCCACGGAGAAGGTGAGGTAGCGTTCGCGAACGAGGTTCGAGACCCCCTCGCGCATCTTGTCGTTGAGGATCCGGTTGTACTCGTCGACGTAGCCGTCCATGCCCTCCACGCCGCGCTTGAAGAAGACCTTGCGGCCGATCTCGTCCGCCGGTATCGGCGTGTTGATGACGGACAGCTGCACCGACGAGTCGGCCCCGAAGTAGTCGAAGAGCTGGCAGTAGATCGAGAAGATCGTCTTCTTGCTCTCGGTGCTGGCGGATTGGTAGCTGATGTCGGAGAAGGCGATGGTCTGGGAGAAGAGCCCCTCCTCGACCTGCGCGATGCCGTCGTGGTAGAGCGCGTCGTAGCCGATGTAGCTCGCGACGTCCTTGGCGGAGAAGCGCGCCCTCCGCTTGGAGGCGTTCTTGGCCGTGAGCTCCTTCTCCTGCTCGCGCAGGCGCCTGTCGAGGTTGGACCTCCGGCCCCTTCGGGCGGCTTCCTTGCGCTGGGAGGCGAGCTCGCGCTTGATGCGCCTCTCCTCCTTGCGCCTCGCGCGCCGGTTAAGGCTTATCAGGCTCCCTGTACCCGTCGAGCCAGTATCCGTGTCGTTGCGGCTCATAGAGCTCGGCTCCTTTCCTCTTCGCGCGCCGCGATGCGCGGCGGTCCGGCTTCTCGCCGACCTTCTCGATCAGCTGGTCCTCGATGAGCGCCGGGCTTGACACGTAGACGAGGCGGTCGTCGCTCGATACGTGCGCCCACCACAGCGGGAGGAACTCCTCGGCCTTCATGCCGCGCGGGCGCCAGAAGCCCGCCAGCCAGAAGGGCATGGACGCCGCCATCACGGGCAGGGTCGCGTAGGAGACCTCGACGTGGAGGACGAGGTAGAAGAAGGCGGCGACCGCGATGGAGGTGAGCAGCCCTCCCGTCACGCACGCGAGCGTGCGCAGCGAGAGCTTGCCCACGACCTTCTCGGTGTACTCGCCGATGTCCTTGTGGACCGATACATGCAGCGCCGACATGGCCGCCCCCTAGGGCAGCCAGCTCGTGTCGAGCATCCCGAAGTAGACGGCGGCGGCGATGATGATCGCCCCGCCGGCGATGGTGGAGATCGCGCTCGCTATCTGCGAGCCCCCTTGCTGCTCGCGGATGGCGAGGCCGAGCGACACCGCGCCCCAGACGACCAGGAAGCCGCCCAGGAAGGTCACGCATCCGGAAACGAGGGTGATGATGTTCTGCAGCATCGGTTCACCTGCCCTTTCTCTCGGCGCCGTGGCGGGGCTCCTACCCGCCGTGCGGCGCATGGTAGAATCGGTTCGGCGTGAAAGCGCCTTTCTGCTTGGGTCGGCGGCCGCCGCGACGGGAGTGGAAGCCCGAAGCGGCCCGGGTGCGTCCGCATGGCCGCCCTCCCTGACTCAGCCGCCCGCCGAGGCGGCCCTCCCGTAGTCGAAGCGGCCCCGCTTCTCGTCGGATTCCCTGTACCGGGGATGGTCGGAGAGCCGGTACTTTTTGTCGCGGAACGCGTTCTCGCCGTTGATGATCACGATGGCCTCGTCGGCCGGCAGGCGCCCGACCTCGCTCGCCTGGATGAGGTCGCGCTCGTGCCGGGCGTAGTTGTGCGTCATGGAGTAGTTGTTCCCGCGGGAGTCGTTGAGCGTGACGCTGGTGACCGTCTGCTTGCCCGCCCCCTCCGAGATGGCCTTCTTCGTCTTCTCGGACTTGCCGCCCAAAAACAGGGTGGTGTCGCAGCAGTCGGTTATCACGTCGGCGCCGTTGTCGTCGTAGTTCGCGGCGAGCTGGGATACGGACTGCACCACTATCGAAGCCGAGATGTTGCGGCTGCGGATGACGGCGATCTTGCGCTCGAAGTCCGGGATCTTCCCGATGTTGGCGAACTCGTCGAGCATGAAGTGCACGGGGCGCGGGAGGCTCCCGCCGTGGCGGTCGAGCGCCACGTCGCAGAGCACGTCCATCGTCTGCCACATGAGGATCGCGAAGAGGAAGTCGAAGGTCGAGTCGGTGTCGGACAGGCTGGCTATGAGCGCGATGCGCTTCCCCTCTTCCCCCAGCTCGTCGAGGCGCATCTCGTCGTAGGAGAGAAGCTCCCGGATCGTGGGGATGGTGAACGGCTTCATGCGCACGTTGCAGCTCACGAGGATCGACTTCATGGTCTTGCCGGCGGCCACCTTGAACTCGCAGTAGCTCTGCAGGGCGAAATCGAACTCGCGCTCGATGCCGTCGCATATGCGCACCCATTCGAAGTCGTTCTCGGAGGTGGAGAAGGAGCGGTCCTCGGCGTCGAAGGCCCTCTTCTCGGACCTGCCGGTCCTCACGTACCGCTTGCCCGTCTCGAGCTCGTGGAACATCAGGTCGAGCGGGCTCATGTAGTCCTCGTCGTCCTCTCGCGCCTCGGCGAGCGAGAGCAGCGTGAGGAGCCCTGGGATGTTCCTGTCCTCCGGCGGGCAGTGGTAGACGAGGAACGCTATGAGCGCCGTGTAGAGCAGCCTCTCGGCGTTCTCCCAGAACGGGTCGTTGGCATGCTCCTCGTCGCCCGTCGTGTTCTCGATGATCCCGTTCACGATGGAGAGGATCTTCTGCTCGTCGTAGGCGTACGCGAGCGGGTTGTAGTGCCTCGAACGGGTCGGGTCGAGCGTCGTGAACACGCGCAGCTCGTATCCCTTGCGGGAAAGCGGCCATCCGATGGTGTCGACGATGGTGCCCTTCGGGTCGGTGATCACGTAGTTCGCGTTCATCTGCAGGATGTTGGGCACCACGTAGCTCCGGGTCTTCCCCGAGCCCGACCCTCCGATGACGAGCACGTTGTCGTTGCGCTCGTGCAGCCGGTCGTGGACCGTGTCGACGAAGCGCAGCCTGGCGCGCTCGGTGAGGATGATGTTGTTGTAGGGGTCCCTCTCGTCCATGTAGGGACGCATCTCGCGCACGGTCGCCCAGCGGGAGCTCCCGTGCTCCTCGCCGTCGCGGTAGGTCCCGCGGCGGTCGTTGTAGCG
>CACZNT010000001.1 GCA_902782635.1 uncultured Coriobacteriaceae bacterium | reverse complement strand
TTGCGCAAAAGCGGATTTCGACTATCGTGAGGGCATGGGCCATCCGTCCTGAGGGGGAGCCATGGCGCACGTCATCCGCGAGGACATCGAGTTCGCATCCGCAGACGGCAAGAGCACCTGCCGCGGGCACATCTGGCGCAATGCGGGCAGGGGGTCGCGCAAGCCGCGCGGCACCGTCCAGCTCGTCCACGGCATGACGGAGCACATCGGCCGCTACGAGGAGCTGGCAAACGCGCTTGCCGCCAAGAACCTCGTGGTTTGCGGCATCGACCACCTCGGCCACGGCCGAACCACCCCCAACCCCGTCGAGCGCGGCATCTACGACCCCAAGCTGGGCGCCGAGCATCTCATTGCCGACCAGCGCACCCTGCACGACCTCATGCGCGAGCAGCACCCGGAGCTGTCGCACTTCATGATCGGCCACTCCATGGGGAGCTTCGTCGCCCGCTGCTGCATGGGCCGCTTTGGCGACGAGCTCGCCGGCGTCATCCTCCTGGGCACGGGCTGGATGTCCAAGCCCACCATCTCGGCAAACCGCACGCTGCTCTCCACCGCCGCCATCGCCCGCGGCTGGGAGCACCGCTCCGCGCTCATCGACAGCCTCGGCATGGGCGGCTACAACAGGCGCTTTGCCGACGAGGCGGCAGGCGAGCCCCTCGGGACCGAGTGGGTGAGCCGCGACCCAGAGCGCGTGCGCGCCCTCGCCGCCGACCCCGACTGCGGCTTCACGTTCTCGCTCTCGGGCTACTACGTGGTGATGGCCCTCATGCGCGAGTCGGAGGACGAGGCTCGTCTCGCCCTCATCCCCAAGAATCTGCCCGTGCTCATCGAGGCCGGAACCGACGATCCCGTCGGCGGCTTCGGCACGGGTCCGTCCAGGCTCGCCCGCGCGCTCGAGGCCGAGCGGCTCGACGACGTGACGCTCAATCTCTTCGACGGCGCGCGCCACGAGCTCCTCAACGAGGTCAACCGCGACGAGGTCATCGGCGGGATCGCCAGCTGGATCGACGCCCGCATCTAGCCCGACCTGCCATCCGCTGCCCCCAGGGCGCCTGTTACCGAAAGCCTCCCCCGTCTGCCAGTTAGCCGACGCCGCTGGCGGCTCCGGCCGCATTCGCGCAAGAAAATAAAGTCCGTGTGATAGCACCCGCATTCCGATGTTCTGCCGGGAGCAGGCGCGCTTCGCGAGCGCCTGCACGGCGTCCATCGGTCTCGGATGAGGGAGCCGAGGAGGAAAGACGTGGCCACCACCATCATGGATAGCGTCCTGGGTAGCATGGGCGAGAAGCGTTCGCAGCCGTCGGAGGCGCAGGGCTATGTCATGGCCCTCGACGCCGGCACGACGAGCGTCCGCGCGATCCTGTTCGACGAGTTCGGCAGCAAGGTCGCGCAGGCCCAGCGCTCCATATCCATCTCCTATCCCAATCCGGGATGGGTGGAGCAGGACCCGGTGGAGATCCTCTCGCGCCAGATCGCCTGCATGGTGGAGGTCCAGTTCAAGAGCGGCATCCACTCCGACCAGATCTGCGCCGTCGGCATCACCAACCAGCGCGAGACCGTGGTGGTGTGGGATCGCCGCACCGGCCAGCCCATCTACAACGCCATCGTGTGGCAGTGCCGCCGCACGGCGCCCATGGTGGAGGAGGTCGTGGCCGCGGGCCATGGCGACCTCATCCGCGCCAAGACGGGCCTGGTTCCCGATGCGTACTTCTCGGCCACCAAGATTCGCTGGATTCTCGACAACGTCGACGGCGCGCGCGAGATGGCAGACGACGGCGCCCTCATGTGCGGCACCATCGACACCTGGCTCATCTACAACCTCACGCATGGGCAGGTCCACGCCACCGACTACACGAACGCCAGCCGCACGATGCTCTTCGACATCCACAAGCTCGCATGGGACGACGAACTCTGCGAGATCTTCGGCGTGCCGCGCGACATGCTGCCCGAGGTGCGCCCCTCGGCCGGCAACTTCGGCCGCGTGAGCTCCGACGTCATGACCAACCACCCCACCATCGCGGGCGTGGCCGGCGACCAGCAGGCGTCGCTCTTCGGGCACTGCTGCTTCGAGCCGGGTGATGTCAAGAATACCTACGGCACCGGCTGCTTCATGCTCATGAACACCGGCGAGAAGCCGGTTGAGTCGAAGAACGGCCTGGTCACCACCATCGGCATCGCCGAGGGCGGGCGCGTCGACTACGCGCTCGAGGGGTCGGTGTTCCAGGCGGGATCCACCATGCAGTGGCTGCGCGACGAGCTCGAGCTGGTGGAGGACGTGGCCGATACCGCCGACATCGCCCTGAGCGTTGAGGACACGAACGGCTGCTACCTGGTGCCGGCGTTCACCGGCATGGGCGCACCATGGTGGAAGAGCGACGCGCGCGGCACCATCTGCGGCATCACCCGCGGTACGAATCGTGCGCACATTATCCGCGCGGGCTGCGAGTCGATGGCCTACCAGACCTACGACATCCTCAAGGCCATGGAGGCCGATTCGGGCAACAAGCTCTCCGAGCTCTCCGTGGACGGCGGCGCCGCGAACAACGAGTTCATCATGCAGTTCCAGGCCGACCTGCTCGGCATCGACGTCGAGCGCACCGAGCTGGACGAGACGACGGCGCTGGGCGCGGCGTACCTGGCGGGGCTCGCGGTCGAGTTTTGGGACGACCGCGACGAGCTGGTGTCGATGCGCTCGAGCTCGGCCGTCTACCATCCGCAGATGGACGACGCGGTGCGCGAGAAGTATCTCGCCGGCTGGCATGCGGCCGTGGAGCGCACCATCGCGTAGCCCTACGACGTGACAGTTGGGGACAGCCCCCAACTGTCACGCGACCGGGGACGGCCGCGACGTGACAAGCTCTTTTCGGCTGGCGACTCCCGCCGTCAGATGCGCTACGCTTGATTCAGTCCATAAGGAGAGGAGCGCCCATGCGCATCGCCGTCGGGTCCGATCACGCCGCCTTCGACATGAAGGATCCCATCGTCGCCTTCATTCGCTCGCTCGGTCATGAGGTCATCGACCTGGGCACCAATTCAGACGATCGCGTCGACTATCCCGATTACGCCGACCTCGTCGCCCGGCGCGTGGCCGCCGGCGAGGCCGACCGCGGCGTGCTGCTCTGCGGCACCGGCATCGGCATGGCGCTCACCGCCGACAAGGTCCCCGGCATCCGCGCGGCTGCCATCCAGACGCCCGAGTTTGCCGAGCTCTTCCGCGCGCACAACGACGGCAACGTCATCTGCCTCTCGGGCCGCTTCGTGAGCCTGGAGACCAACGAGGCCGTGGTGCGCGCCTTCCTGGAGACCGAGCACGAGGGAGGGCGCCACGCGCTGCGCGTCGAGAAGATCATGCGCGAGGACGACCCGTCGTTCGAGGGCGTCCAGCTCGGCTAGCCGCACGCGCCTTTCGCACGTCCGCACGGCCCGCCCCGTCAGCATCAGACCCGTCACCGAGGAGACACCATGCTCGACAACCTTGCCAAGGCCGACCCCGAGGTATTTGCCGCCGTCAGCGACGAGCTTGCCCGCCAGCGCGCCTCCATCGAGCTCATCGCGAGCGAAAACTTCGTCAGCCCGGCCGTGATGGAGGCCGTGGGCACCGTGCTCACCAACAAGTATGCCGAGGGCCTGCCGCACAAGCGCTACTACGGCGGCTGCTGGGCCGTCGACAAGGTGGAGGACCTTGCGCGCGATCGCGCCTGCAAGCTCTTCGGCTGCGCGCATGCCAACGTCCAGCCCCACTCCGGCGCCCAGGCGAACTACGCCGCCCTCATGGCCCTCTCCCAGCCCGGCGACGTGCTCATGGGCATGGCGCTCGACAACGGCGGCCACCTCACGCACGGCAGCCCCGCCAACTTCTCCGGCAAGCTCTACCAGGTCGTCCCCTATGGCGTTGACGAGAAGACCGAGCTCATCGACATGGATGCCGTCGAGGCGCTGGCCAAGGAGACTCGCCCGCGCGTCATCATCGCCGGCGCGTCGGCCTACCCGCGCATCATCGACTTCGAGCGCTTCGCCCAGATAGCGCATTCCGTGGGCGCCGCGCTCATGGTGGACATGGCTCACATCGCCGGTCTCGTGGCGACGGGCGCGCACCCCAGCCCCTTCCCGCATGCCGACGTCGTCACCACCACCACGCACAAGACCCTGCGCGGCACGCGTGGCGGGCTCATCCTCACAAACGACGACGAGCTGGCCAAGCGCGTCGACTCGGCCGTCTTTCCCGGAAGCCAGGGCGGCCCGCTCGAGGACGTGATCGCGGGCAAGGCGGTGGCCTTCGGCGAGGCGCTGAGGCCCGAGTTCGCCGACTACATCCAGCAGGTCGTCGCCAACGCGAAGGCCCTGGGGCGCGGCATGGAGGCGCGGGGCTTGCGCATGGTGACGGGCGGCACCGACAACCACCTGCTGCTGGTGGACCTCACGGCGGCTGGCGAGGTGACGGGCAAAGACGCCGAGGAGGCGCTCGACCGCGTGGGCATCACCGTCAACAAGAACACGATTCCCGGCGAGAAGCGCTCGCCCTTCGTGACGAGCGGGATTCGCGTGGGCTCGGCGGCGGCCACCACGCGCGGCTTCTCGGAGGACGAGTGCGAGCGCATCGGCCAACTCATCGGCGACGTGGTGTTTGCCGTCGCGGCTGGCGACGATGCTGCCCAGGAGAAGGTGGCGGGCGAGGTTCGCGAGCTTCTGGCCGCCCATCCGCTCTATCCCGAGCTCTAAACCCCTCGGCTAACGGTCACGCACGAACGTCATCCCGCCGGTGGCCGTTAGCACGTGAAGCTAACGGTCACGCACGAACGCCAACCTCGGTCAGAGACGTGTTTTGCCCGAGGAGGCCCCGTCGGTGACCGTTAACCCACGAAGCTAACGGTCACGCACGAACGCCAGCCTCGGTCAGAGACGTGTTTTGCCCGAGGAGGCCCCTCGGTGACCGTTAGCACCCAAAGCAAGCGGCCAGCATGTGGACTCCTCGTGAAGTGGGCCATCCCCCGAAACTGACCCGGCTCTGGGCGCGCGGTATACGAGCGCAAGTTACCAGGCCTTCTACCAGGTAAAACATCATGCTTTGTTAGATTGGCGACAGTTTCGCGCAGATTCTTGTCAGGACAGGCGGGTAATGGTGTTAGACGCCATGGTGACAATCGTCGCATGGACTACTTCATCGGACATAGCCACGCGTTGCGGCTCATTCGCGAGGTCCGCCGCACCAAGGGCCTTCGCCTTGTTCCCTGCGATGTCACCGAGGTGGCGGCCTGGCCTGCAGGGCGGCGCTTCACCTGGAGAAAGTTCGTCGTGCCGTCCGTTGACTCGCTCAGCCACTTCGACAGCCAGCTTCGCCCGTGCCTGCTCGCCCCCGATGCATCCACGCGATTCAAGGCGCGCGGGGTCGACTCGCCCGTCCTCGCCGGGCGCTTCCCGCGGGGATCCTTCCTGCGCCTGGAGTGCGAATCGATCGCAGCGGGGCTGTCGGCAAACGCCTATTACGTGATGTCCCCGGGGCTGTGCCTGGTGTCCGCGGCTGAGTTTCTCATGAGGCGCGTTGGGGCGACCGGCGACTGCAAAGACAGCCTCATCCGGCTCATTGCCCTGGTCATGGAGCTGTGTGGCTCGTTCGTTCGCGACCCCAGGTCTCCGCACTCCGGAAAGACGGTCTTTTGGAAGGGGACCTTTTCCAGCACGGCGGAGCTCGGCGAGCAGTTGTCGGGCATCTGCGATGCAAACGGCATCAAGCTCGCGCGCCGCGCAGTGGCCCTCTCACGTGATGGGTCCGCCTCGCCCATGGAGACGCTGCACTATGCGATGTTCTGCCTACCGCCCCAGCTGGGCGGGCTGGGCATTCCCGCTGCCGAGCTCAACGGCATCGCCCAGATGGGGGAGAGCTCTGACGGGATCTCGCACCTGCGGGAGATGAAGCCAGACGTCTCTTGGCCGGAACGGTGCGTCGCGATCGAGCATCTCGGCAGCGAGGGACATTGTGGCAAGGACGCCCTCATGCTGGATGCGCGGCGGATTCAGGATTACCAGGTGGCCGGCTGGCAGGTGTTCCCGGCGACGTTTGACGACGTCCGAACCCAGGCGAGCTTCAACGCGTTTGCGCGCCACGTGGTCTTCTCGCTTGACCCGCATGGCGCTCGAGGGTGGTGGGACCGCATGCAGGACCTTCTTGCCGACCCCGGATTTCGCATGCGACAGGCCAGGACGCTCGCGCAGCTGCTGCCTCCCGTTGCTGCAGATGAGTAGCACGCGACCGTTAACCCACGAAGCTAACGGTCACGCACGAGCGTCATCCCGCCGGTGACCGTTAGCACGCGAAACTAACGGTCGCGCACGAACGTCAGCATCGGTCAGAGGCGCGTTTTGCCCGAGGACACCTCGTCGGTGACCGTTAACACCCCGACGCTAACGGTCACGCACGAACGCCATCCCGCCAGTGACCGTTAGTGCCTGCCCGCAGCCTGCCGCGCTACAATGGCGACGTATGACACATGCCCCTACAACGACGGGAGATCCCATGGCAGAGTATGACGAGAGCCGCCTCACGGTAGTCGACCACCCGCTCGTCCAGCACAAGCTGTCCATCCTGCGCGACAAGTCCACCTCGACCAAGGACTTCCGCGAGCTCGTCACCGAGCTGGCCGTCCTCGAGGGCTACGAGGCCATGCGCGACCTTCCCCTGTACGAAGTCGAGATCGAGACGCCGCTCGAGAAGACGACCGCCAAGAAGATCGCGGGCAAGAAGCTCGCCATCATCCCCATCCTGCGCGCGGGTCTGGGGATGGTCGACGGCCTGCTCACGCTCGTCCCGTCGGCGCGCGTCGGCCACGTTGGCATGTACCGACACCGCGAGACGCACGAGCCCGTGCAGTACTACTGCAAGTTCCCCGACGACATCGACCAGCGCATCTGCCTCATCGTCGACCCGATGCTGGCCACCGGCGGCTCGCTCACGGCGGCGATCCAGTTCCTGCGCGAGGCCGGCGTGCAGGACATTCGGGCGCTCGCGATCGTCGCGTCCCCCGAGGGCGTGAAGGCCACGCTCGACTTCGATCCCGACGTGCGCCTGTTCACCTGCGTGGTCGACCGCGAGCTCAACGACTCCGCCTACATCCTGCCTGGCCTGGGCGACGCTGGCGACCGCATCTACGGCACCAAGTAGCGCCGCCGACGATCCGTGGCAGAGAGCCTGCTCCTTCCCATCGGCGTGCTCGTCGGCCTGGTGGCGGCCCTTCCCTTTGCCCTCGCGCGGGGACGGGGCAGCACCGGTGCCGGCATCCTGGCTGTCATTGCCTCCTTTGGCCTGGTGAGCATGGCCGTCATGGCCTTCAGGCTCGCATCGCCCGCGACGTTCGTGGCCCCCGCGATGGCCGCGGCGCTCACGTTCCTGGGGGCGACGGTCGTCATCGCGCTGCGCGGCTGACCTCGCGCTTCACGCTCCACGAGGCAACAATACCTGTCCCCTCTGTCATGACAAAGGGGACTGTCCCCCTTGTCATATGAGCTGGCGCTCGGCCCTGGCTATTGTGGCGGTGGTGTGCCGTTCGGGGGAAGGTAGTGGAATTCTCCGGCGTTCGGTACTAGACTCATTTGGCTCGAACTTATGCAGACGCGGCACGAGGGCCGCGCCGCGGACTGGAGGTAAGGGTTCGTGGACGTGATGTCCGACGCGTTTCAGCGCGTATCCGATTCGATGGCGGAGCTCGTCGAGAGCTTCTATCCTCAGGCCATAGTGGGAAACACCACCGTCGGCTTTACGGTGTACACCCTTTGGCTCCTCATTGCGCTCACCCTCTGCGTGATCGCGGTCTTCGCCTACAAGCGGCAGGTCTCCGCCGACCTCGTGCCCCACGGCGTCTTTGCCAACGGCATCGAGTACATCGTCGACTTCGTCCGCAACGACGTCTGCAAGGGCACGCTCGGCCCCACCTGGCGCGAGCACTTCCCCTTCCTGGCGACGGTCTTCTTCTTCGTGATGTTCGCAAACTACATCGGCATGCTCCCCACCTGGAAGCCCGGCACCGGATCCACCGGCATCACCGGCGCCGTCGCGGTGATGAGCTTCTGCTACTTCGTCTACGTGGGCATGCGCAAGAAGGGCGTCTTTGGCTACGTCAAGAGCCTTGCGCCCGCCGGCCTGCCCGTCTGGGTGACGCCCATCGTGTGGCTCATCGAGGTCTTCTCGACCTTCCTGCGCATCATCACCCTGGCCGTCCGCCTCTTCTGCAACATGTTCGCCGGCCACGTGGTGATGGGCGTCTTCGCCATCATGGCCACCACCTTCGTGCAGCCCCTGCTGAACGGCGCCATCAACGCCGCCACCATCGGCACCGGCGCGATGTCCATCCTCTGGATGGTCCTTCTAATCCTCATCTACGCGGTCGAGCTCATGATCGCGTTCATCCAGGCCTACATCTTCACCCTCCTCTCCGCCGTCTACATCCAGCTGGCGGAGTCGGAGGCCCACTAGCAGGGACGGCCGCTCGACCAGCCGCCAAAAGCAGCCCGCACGCGGGCGAGAAGGAGGAAACGTGAACGTCATCGGCTACGGAATCTGCGTCATCGGCGCCGCGCTCGGCATCGGCCTCGCGGCCTATGCGGCTGCCACCTCCATGGCACGCCAGCCCGAGGTGCAGGGACGCCTCTTCACCGTCTTTATCCTGGCCTCGGCCTTCATCGAGGCCCTCTGCCTGATTGGCTTCGTCGTCGCCATCATGTAGCGCGCTGATGAGCGCAGAAGGTAGGGAAGCACCGATGAGATTCAACACCATGCAGCCGCGCCGTGTCGCGGCCGCCGCGGGCGCAGCCTCCGCCCTCGTCCTGGCGACGCCCGTCGTGGCGCTCGCCGAGGGGGAGGGCTCCTCCAGCGGCATCCAGCTGCTCATGCCCAACATGACCGAGTTCATCCCGGCCGTGATCGCCTTCATCGTGCTGTGGCTGGTGCTGGGCAAGTTCGCCTGGCCCACCGTCACGCAGATGATGGACGAGCGCGAGAAGGCCATCCAGAAGTCGCTCGACGAGGCCGAGCACGCCAACGAGCGCGCCGAGGAGGCCGAGCGTGCCTGCGCCGTGCGCATGGAGACCGCCGAGCGCGAGGCGGCCGAGCTGCTCGCCCAGGCGCGCCGCGATGCCGAGGAGGAGCGCAGCGAGATCCTCGCCCGCGCCCAGAAGGACGCCGCGGCCACCATTGCCAAGGGCCGCGAGGCCATCGAGAGCGAGCGCAGGCGCGCCGCGAATGACCTCTCCAAGTCGGTGGTCGACCTCGCGGTCGAGATCGCCGGCAAGATCATCGGCAACGACCTCACGGATGACGAGCATCGTCGCCTGGCCGAGAAGTACCTCGAGGAAGTGGGCCGTATCGATGGCGACTAGCCGCAAGCATCAGGAGAAGGTCGAGAGCTACGCGCGCGCCCTGCTCGATGCCTCCAAGGCGGAGGGCCGCGCCATCCCCGACCTCGTCCAGTGGCGCCATGCCACCAAGTTCTCCCCGGAGGTCCTCGCCACGCTCGCGGCGATGGACGCCGACGAGGACAATCGCCTCATCTCGGAGGTGTACGCCGAGTTCAAGCGCCTGGTGGACGCCGACGACTCCATCGTGTCGGTTACCGTCACCACCGCCGTCGAGATGGACGACGAGCTGCGCGCCAAGGTGGGCGCACGCGCGGCCGAGATCTTCGACGCCGACGTCTACCTGGTGGAGCGCATCGAGCCCTCCATCCTGGGCGGCATCATCCTGGAGGGCCGCGGCGAGCGCTACGACGCCTCCATCCAGACGCAGCTCACTAGCGTCCGACGCTCCCTGTCCGCCACGTTGGTGGGAGGTGCATCCTAGCCATGGCAGCCACCAAGCAGTCCCCGGCGTCCATCGAGGCCGACGAGATCATGGCCACCCTGCGCTCGCGCCTCGCCGAGGTGGGCGCGGCGGTGGATCGTCGCGAGGTGTCGCGCGTCGTGGAGGTGGGTGACGGCATCGCCCACATCTCCGGCCTCAAGACGGCCATGGCGGGCGAGCTCTTGCAGCTCACGAGCGCGACCACCGGAAAGACCGTCTATGGCCTGGTGCAGAACCTCGAGGATGACGAGGTGGGCGCCGTGCTCTTCGGCGAGGTGGACTCCATCCGCGAGGGCGACGAGTGCCGCCTCACCGGCCGCGTCATGGACATCCCCGTGGGCCGCGAGATGCTCGGCCGTGTGGTGAACCCGCTCGGCCAGCCCATCGACGGCCTCGGCCCCATCGTCGCCACGCACCGCCGTCCCATCGAGTTCAAGGCGCCCGGCATCATGGAGCGCCAGCCCGTGTGCGAGCCGGTCCAGACCGGCCTCATGGCCATCGACGCCATGGTGCCCATCGGCCGCGGCCAGCGCGAGCTCATCATCGGCGACCGCAAGACGGGCAAGACCGCCAT